>JBAQGA010000171.1:0-3868 GCA_049287565.1 Candidatus Aminicenantales bacterium | reverse complement strand
TGTCCGAGGAGGGCCAGATCAGCCTTCCTTATCTCGGCGACATCGAGGTGGAGGGCCTGACGCGGGGAGAACTCGAAAAGCGGTTGGTCCAGCTTCTCCAGGAAAAAAACTACATGCAGGACCCCCAGGTGTCGGTGCTCATCGTCGAGTTCCAGAGCAAGAGGGTTTATCTCTTGGGCGCGGTCGGGACGGCCGGTCCGTACGAGCTCCTGGGGCGGCTGACCCTGCTCAAGCTCCTCTCCCAGGCCGGCGGCCTGACGGCCGATGCCGGGAACGAGATCATCATCACCAGGCAGGTCCCCGGGGGCAGCAAGACGTCGCTCAAGATTTCGGTCGAGGACCTGATGCTCAAGGGCGACCCGAGCCTGGACATCCCCCTGCAGCCGGACGATATCATCAACATCCCGGTGGACAAGACGATCCTGATCTACATCACCGGGCAGGTCCGGACGCCCGGCGCTCTCCAGGTCAGAAGGTCCAGTATCCCCACGCTCCTCCGGGCCATCGCCCAGGCCGGCGGGTTCGCCGACCGGGCCAGCAAGGGGTCAGTGCTCATCAAGAGGACGGATGAGGCCGGCAAAGAAGTGGAGATCAAGGTGAACGTCGGGGACATCATGAAGGGGAAAAGGAAGGACGTCCCGCTCAAGGAGGGGGATGTCGTCATCGTTCCCGAGAAATGGATCTAGCGGCTTGACCGGATGATCGACCTCCACTGCCATATCCTGCCCGGGCTCGATGACGGAGCGGGCTCGCTCGAGGACGCCCTGGCGATGGCGAGGGCGGCTCAGGCCGACGGCATCAAGACCATCGTCGCCACCCCTCATCTTTTCCGGGGGAACTTGTCGACCGACGATTTCGGGGCGATCAAGGAGAGGCGCCGCGAGCTCGCCGAGGAACTGGCGAAAAGCGGCGTCCCCGTCGAGCTCAAGGCCGGGGCGGAGGTCCATATCTCCCATGATCTGATCGCGGAGATCGGGTCGCATCGAGGCGACCTGGTGATCAACGGAAGCGCCTACATGTTCATCGAATTCCCTTCAAGCCATATCTACCCGGGGGTGAAAAACCTCGTCTTCGAGCTGATGAGCGAGGGCATCGTCCCGATCATCGCCCACCCCGAGCGAAACCTGGTGCTGGCCCGCCAACCCGGTCTCCTCTACGACATCGTCCGGCTGGGCGCCCTCGCGCAGGCCAACGGAGGCAGCTTGACGGGGCTCTATGGGCGGGAAGCGGGGGAGGCCGTTGTCCAATTATTGAAGTGGAATCTCATCCATTTTCTGGCGAGCGATGCCCATAATGCAAGCTCCATGCCGCCCCGGCTGTCCCGGGCTGTTGAGCGCGCGGAGGCTGCGGCGGGGAAGGACGGAGCGCGCGCGCTCGTCTTCGACAACCCCAGGGCGGTCCTGGAAGACCGCGATCTTCCCTTTCTGCCCCCGCCGGTAGACCCCCGCAAATCGAAGAAATCCCTGAGCTTCAGGATTCCCGGGTTTCTCAGGCGGTTCAAGCCGGAAAATTCGTAGATTTTAGTTGACAAAAGGCCATTCGGGCCTTATTATGGCTTCGTAAGGAGGATCACATGAATAAAGGGGTCTGCACAAGATTTGCAGCTGTCGTGGGCGTTTTCGCCTGTTTGTTTTTCCTTTCTTCTCCCCAGTTCCTGATCGCCCAGGACAACATTCCCAAAGGCAATGTCATCGGCTTTCTCTATGCCAAGGACGGCACAACGCCTCTCCAGGGAGCCGTGGTGAAGTTCAAGAACCTGACCAGCGGCTTGATGTTGACCAGTTCGACTTCCGACGGCTATGGGATTTTCAAGCTCGAGGGCATCGAGAGCGGATTGTATACCTATGGCGTCGTCACCGAGCAGGGCGATTTCAACGCCGACAGCTTTGTCGGGCTGAAGGTCGGAGAAAACGAAACCGCCAAGCTCTCCATCGCCCTCGATCCGTACGAAGAGGACGCGGCCGAGGCCATCAGCGAAGTTTACAGGGACCAGGAGAAAAACGGCGAAGCGCTCATCGGGACGATCGCCGATTTCAATCCCAATACGAGGCTGGCTCAGGTCCAGATCGTCAAGGGCGTGCTGCAGGTGAACGACAAGATCCATGCGAGGGGAAAATCCACCAATTTCTACCAGGACGTCGGCGTCCTCATGATCGGCAGCAACAAGGCCAGACGGGTTTTGAAAGGCCAAACCGGGACGCTGAAGTTGGAGCAAAACGCCCAATCCGGCGACCTCGTTTATGTGGTTCCCGCCAAAAAAATATTTCCCCTCTTCCTTGCTCCTCTGGGCATAGCCGCGGTCATCGGCGGGAACGAAGCCGTCACCTACGGGATCCTGAAGATCAAAGACCACCAAACTCCGGTTTCGGCAATAATAAATAGATAGTTCATTATCAGTTCGCCCGCTCTGCTCGATTAAACAATTTCTCAAGCGCACTTTGCCCTGATTTCTCCCCGCTTATCACTTCTTTACCCCAAACCCGATTGAAAAAACCGCTAAGATTGTATAAATTTGCTGTCCATATTGATTAACTTATTCCCGACTAAATAAGAAAGCCGGTTGGATTGGAATTGAGAACAAACATGCTGCTGCTGAAGCGGCTCTGCCAAACAGCCCTTTTTTCTCTGGTCTTGCTGTGCCCTTTCTCCTGCAAGAAGAACCCGATAACGCCGTCTACCGATGACCTGTTGCGTCCGGTCATCTGGCTGAATACGTTCGAACTTTCCTTTGCCGCTTACGAGTCCGGCGGCAACCCGGCCGAGCAGGTCTTTAAGATAAAAAACAGCGGCAAAAATACCCTGCAATATACCATCTCAGACGATGCCGACTGGATCAGCGTGGAACCCGGAACAGGGTCTTCCTCGGGTCAGCTGGTCGAACATACTATCCTCATCAACAAGACGGGGCTCGCCGCCAGGGACGCCGGCTATGAGGCGACGATCACTGTCGTTAGCCCCGAAGCCTATAATAATCCCCAGAGGTTGCACGTCAGCTTGAAAATCTCCACCCAGCCGCCGCCGGTGATCTGGGTCAGCCCGTCGGAGATGATGTTTGCGGCCAAGGTTGGGAAGAATCCTTCGGCCCAGACGCTCAGAGTCAAGAACACAGGCGAGGGGACTCTCACCTATGACATCACCTGGGATGCCAGCTGGCTTAATGTGGCGCCGAGCGGAGGAAGTTCGGGGGGAGAAGAGGCGTCCCACACTGTGTCCGTCCACTCTAAGAATCTGCCCGAGGGGAGCTATGACGGAAGCATAACGATCAGCTCTCCCGATGCTTCGAACAGCCCTCAGCGCGTTAGTGTAAGCCTTGATGTGAGCACTGCTCCCTCCATTCCGACCGATAACCGGATTTCCATTTCCTGCAATCCCAACTCGGGGGGGACGGGAACGCTCGTATCCATACCCATCTCCATCAGAGGGAACATCCAGAGCATCAGTACCTTCGGCCTGGTGCTCACCTTCGACAGCAACATGTTTCAATACCAGAGCACAAGGGCGGGGAGCCTGACGGGAAGCTGGGCGATGGTAGACGGAAATCTCTCCGGGTCGGGGACTGTCACCGTCGGCGGGTTTGCGGGATCGGGGAATTCTATACCCGTGGGAAGCGTCGGCACCATCGCCATCGTGACGTTGAGGGTGACGGGAGCCGGGTATAGCGATGGTCACCAGAGTCAGCTTACTATCAATGGATACACCGACGACATCGCCGGCATGACGCCTCAACCAGCGGCGACGACATTCACCTACCGCCAGTAATAAACTGCCTACCCCCCTGGTGGGGGAGGATGGAGGAGAGGGGGGACGAGAAAATTGCACAGTCTCCATTTCTTGACGCTTTGGCCTCACCTGTTTGTTTGCGTTGGAG
>JBAQGA010000170.1:0-24564 GCA_049287565.1 Candidatus Aminicenantales bacterium | reverse complement strand
CTCTCTGGGAACGTCCGAGATCGACACCATGTACGATGTTCTCCCGCTGCCGCCCGGCCAACTCCCGGCCGAATTCTACATGCAGATCACCTTCGTCTCCAAGCCCTACCGGAAAAGAGGTATCTCGACAAGGCTCCATGAAGCGGTCATCGCCTATGCCAGGAAAATGGGGTTCAAGGCAATCTACGCTTGTATCGCCAAGTGGAACGACCCGGAGCTCCGGGTTATCCGCTCCCTCAATTTCCACTCCAAGGACCTGGGCTACCGATACCGGTTGAGCCTCAAGCTGGGGGAAACAAAGCCAGCACCCCAAGGGGGAGGAGACCAATGACGGCGGCAACGCTATCTTTTATCACCCTCTCCCTGCCCTCTCCCGTCTGAGGCTGCGTCGCAATGTCAAATCGCAATTACGACTCCGCCTCTCTAGGGAGAGGGATTATGGATTTTATCAGGCCTGACGTTTCGATGCAAAATTTGGGCTCGAAACGGCCAGGCCTCTCTTTCTGCCGGGATCACCTCTGACTTCGTCTGAAGACATAATAGAAAGGAATTCCGATCAGGGCCATACCCAGGGCGATAGAGGATTCGACGGGCCGTTCGAAGTACCCCAGCACGAGGATGGCGCCGCCGGCCAGGATATAGGTCAGCGGGATGATCGGAAAACCGGGCATCCGGTATTTGCTCGCCCCCTCCCGCCTGAGCTTAAATACTCCGCTGATGGAGAGGATCGGGAAGAGTCCCAGGGAGAATCCCATATAGGTCAGGATCTGGTCGAACGTCCCGAACAGGACCAGGACGGCGGCGATCAGCCCCTGGAGCAGGATGGACCGGGACGGTACCTTGTACCGGGGATGGACGGCGGCGGCGAAGGGGAAAAAACAACGGTCGCAAGCCATGGCATAATAGACCCGCGGCCCCAGGATGATGAAGGCGCTGAGCGAAGAGAACAGGGCCACGGCGATAAGGACGGACAGCGCGCTCTCGAAGGACGGGCCGAAAAGGTTCCCCACGGCCAGGCCGCCGATCGAGACGACACCGGCCATCTTGTCGGGTGGAACCGCATAGACATAGAAAACGTTTATGAGGATATAAAGAACGAGGACGATCCCCGTCCCCAGGATGAGGGACCGGGGCAGATTCCGGCGCGGGTTTTTGATCTCGGAGCCGATATAAGCCGAAGCGTTCCAACCGCTGTAGGCGAACATGATCCACATCAGCGAGAGCCCGATCGTTTTGAACCCGCCGAAATTGAAACTGAAGCCGCCGCCCCGGGAGAAATTTCCGAGGTCACCGCGGCCCAGGGAAAATCCCAGGACGATCAAACCGACGATCAGGAGCACCTTCAAGAGCGTGAGGACATTCTGGACCCTGGCCCCGACCTCGATGCCCCGGGCGTGGATTAGGGTGAAAACCAGGATGACCAGGATGGAAAGGGTCTTTTTGATGATGGTGCCCTCGGACGAGCCCTCGGGCTGGCCCAGGCTCAGCAGGCCGGGGAAGGCCCGGGTCAGGTATTCCGAGAAGCCGATGGCCGAGGCGGCGATAGGCGCCGAAAACCCGGCGAAGAACGACACCCAGCCGCTCAGGAACCCGAAAAGAGGGTGGAACAGCCTGGAGAGGAAGGCATATTCGCCGCCGGCCCGGGGAATGGCCGCGCCCAGCTCCCCGTAGGCGAGGGCGCCGCAGAGGGCGATGACCCCTCCGACCGCCCAGAGCCCGAGCATCAGCCGCGGGTCCCGGAGGTCGGTCATCAGGAGTCCTGAGGTCGTGAAGATCCCGGCGCCGATCATGTTGGCAATCACGATATTGGTCACCGGGAAGAGCCCCAGTTTCCGTTCCAGCCCGTTTTCCAGTCGCGCCCTTTCCACCGTGCTCAATCCCCGTATCCCCGATGTCCATCCATCGGAATCTAGCGCTGGAAGCTCCGGCCGATGAATTTCAGCCCCTCGACAACACCCGTCCGCCAGTAAATCCAGGAGTGACCTCCGTCCCGGACCCGGAACTCATCGGGGATTTTGCGGGCCTTCAGGGTGACATGAAGTGCGGCGTTGCCCTGGATAAGGAAGTCATCGTCGCCACAGTCGATATAGAAGCGCACTTTCTTGAGTGTTTCCACGGGCAGCGTTTTGGCCAAATCGAGCGGATGGTACTGCCGGAAGTGAGGGTTGAGGCGGTCTTCCCCGGCCGGCTTGACCCCGAATATCTCGGAAAAAAACCGTTCGTACATCGGCTGCCGGATGGAGAGGATTTCTTCATCCGGCCAGACCGCCGCGCTGAAGGCGGCGCAGGCGGCGAAATCATCGGGATGACGCATCGAGAACATCAGCGCCCCCCAGCCGCCCATGGAAAGCCCGGCGATGCCGCGGAATTCCTTCGCCGGCCGCGTCCGGTAGGTTTTATCGATGTGGGGGATAAGCTCCTGGATGAACATGTCCTCATACCGCACCTTGCCCTGGAGGTCATTGATGTACCAGGTGATGCCGCCATCCGGCATGACGATGATGAGCGGCGGGATCTCCCGCTGGGCGATCGCCGTGTCGGCCGCCAAGTTCACTTCGCCGAACTGGATCCAAGCCGACTCGTCATCGGTGAAGCCGTGGAGGAGGTAGACGACCGGATAGCGGCGCGTGGACAACTGATAATCCGGCGGAAGGTAAACGGCGTACCGCACCTCCGCGCCGAGAATGACACTCGAAAAACGCAGCCCTTCGAGCACCTGTCCTTGGAAAGAGGCGGACGAAACCGCGCTTTCCTGGGCCAAGGAGGAGACTGCAATGAGTCCGACGGACAAGATGAAAAAGGAGATCAATCCGCGGTTTTTTCGGTTCATGAAAGCTCCTTATTTATCGATTTCTTGTTCTGGCAACGTATTCCGCCGCATCCGGATGTCTTTATCACAGAAGCACCAGACTATACCATACCCCAAAGTCGGATATCAAAACGAATGAGCGGGGGATCCATCGGACACACCTGTATCGAAGAGATTCGACGAAAACTCAAGACGAGGGGCGCTTGTCGGACTCCTGGCTCAGGAATGAAAAAAGCTGGCCGACGGCCTTGACCCGCTCGAGGTTCTGCCTCGCTTCCTCCTTCTCCTCGGGCAGGCCCGTCACGGTATCGAGGATCACTCGATAGCGGTGGATCGCCCGCGGAAAATCGAGCTGCTCTTCAAAACGGGCGGCCTCGCTCAGGCATTTCCGGACAACCCGGCGCTCGACCTCCAGCAGCTTCTCTTGTGATCTTTCGACCTTTCCCCGGTCGATCCATCTCTGTAACGGATCATCCCGCTCGATCCGGAGAAAGCTCTTCAGGGCGATCAAGGCACGGATATCATCACCGGCGTCCTCGAATCTCTGCGCCTCCTGGAGAAGGCGGGCCGCCCGGAAGGAGATCCTGAGATTCTTATAAGCCAGATAGAGAAGAACGCCCAGAATTAGGGAGATGATGCCATATCTCAGGCGCGAGTAGGCGTAATAAGGCGTAAACGAGAGAGCGAGAAGTCCCGTCAGGACGACAGCCATGGAAATCAGGATCTTTTTCGACCGGGCCAGCTTATAGGCCAGCAAGGAGGCAACCACGGTCAGGAGGAGGATCAGCCATTCCAAGTCCCTCTTGGCCCGAAACCAGTCTTCGCTCTGAAGAAGCAGCGATTTTTCCTCGGTCCCCGAGAGTTCCGCCGTGATCAGTGCTCTGCTGATAAAGGCCCCGAGCATCTCCGGGCCGAATTTTTCCCTGAGAAAACGAAAGACGCGATGATACTTCAGGTAGTCTTCCGGCGAGGTCAGGGTCAGGATGAACGTTCCCGTGGCGTCCTGGACAACGTGGTGGATCTGAGTCTGCCCGCTCAATTCCATGGCCACGCCCTCATGGAACCAGAGCGGCAGACGCCCGATCCGCGAGAATCCCAGGGCTGTATAGCAGAACACGTGGACAAACTCATGGGCCAGGGTGTTCTCCAGTTCCTGACGGACGAGGCTCCCGGCCTGATCGAGGCGCAGGGCCGCGGCGATAAACCGGCAGGGAAAGGCGACGCCCATGGTCGCGGCTTCCAAGCCGTAGCGGCGGTTCATCTCTTCGGGAGAGGTGAAAATCTTGAGAAAGATATGCCCGGGAGGCACCGGAAGACCGGTCCCGTCGCGCCACTCTCTGGTCACCTTTTCATAGGACCTCCGGGCGATCCCGGCGATCCTCTTCTTCATTTCGCCGTCAAGGGTGGCGGGGAGGTTGAGGATGATTCCAGCCTGGTCAAAGATGAGTTCGCGCTGCTCATGATCCGGCAGCTGGAGGGAAAAATCCAGGAAGCGGACAACCAACGATTGGGCCAAAGTGACGGCATTCTCGGCATCCTGGTCAGTGTCTTTTTCCTGTTTGACCGTCAACAGCCGGTCGGCAATCCGGATTGCGAGAGAATCATACCGGAGGACGACTTTTTCCCAATCGGACTTGGAGGAGAGGATGGGATTGGCCAGGTCGTCGACGGCCGGCAGGCTCCGGACAAAGTCCTCCTGAGCAAGACCGGCTCCAGGAACGCCCGCGAGGAGCAGAAATCCCCACACAAGGAAAAGAACCCCTATTCGGGCTGAGCTTTTTCTTCCTTCAGACAAGTCCCTTACGCCCCCGTTGGTGCAGTCAGCCAGGAGCTCAAGGAGTGCACACCGTGGCTGCCTCCCTGCTCGGTCTGTTCCATTTCTTATATCGCGGCTGGGGGGATAAAGTCAACAAAAGAGAGGCCCGCTGATTCCGGCTCATATCCCCGCAAAATTTCGGTACTATCTTAAGATCATCTACGATAGAATGCGAGTCAGATATTCCGTCGATGCCGTTTACCATTTTATAGTATAATCCCCATACCCGTTTGACAGATTGTCTCGGAGGTCGAAGCGGTTGAGAGCGCGATCCAGAAAAAAAGTCCCGCAGATCGCCGGGGCCGGGGTCTGCTGCCTGGACTATATCTTTTCCGCACCGCAAATACCCTGGGGGGAGACGGCTCAAGTCGAGGAAAGCCGGGTGCAGGGCGGGGGGCTCGTCGGCACGGCCCTAGTCGCCTGCGCTCGTTTTGGCGCCTCCTGTTTCCTGTTCAGCTTCCTCAGTCATGACGAGGCCGGAGCCCGGATCGCCTCGGAGCTGGCTTCCGAGGGGATCAAGCTCGAAGGGGTGGCCGGAATCCCTCAGGGCACAAGCCCTTATAGTTTCATCCACGTGGACAGCCGCTCGGGAGAGAGAACCATCTTCCACCGGGCCGCTTCCGGTCTGGAACGGGCGGTCCTCCCCGACCTCGGCCGCATCCCGGAATGTGAAGTCCTCCTGGTCGATGACTACTACCCGGAACTGGCGCTCGCCGCCGCCCGAACGGCCCGCCGGGAAGGGATCCCCGTCGTCGCCGACCTGACGATGATGCCGAAAAAAAACCTGGAGCTTTTCCGCGAGGTCAGCGTGCTTATCGCTCCCCGGTCGTTCGTCGCCCAGATCGGGTATGCCGACGATCTTCCCGGCGCCCTCCAAGCAATCCATTGGCTCGGGCCGGAAACGGCCATGATCACCCTGGGAAGAGAGGGATATATCTATTCGTCGCCGGAAGGCCGGGGCCGAGGAAAAGCCTTCAAGGTGGAGGTCGCGGACACGACCGGCGCGGGTGACGCCTTTCACGGCGGCTTCGCTTACGGCCTGGCCCGCCGCTGGGAGATCCGGAGATGCGCCGAGTTTGCGGCCGCCGTGGCGGCGATCAAGTGCACGAAACCGGGCGGAAGGACAGGACTGCCGACGCTGCCGCAGACGATCCACTTCCTGAGGAGGAATGGGCGCCTCGATTGGTCGGGATTCGAGAACGCGTGAAACCTCTCGCCCCTGAGTTTTTTTCATCGGTGTGCGAAGCGATAAAAATGTTAGGACCAAAACCATGAAAAGAAGGAATTTCTTAAAAACCATGGGAGGCGGATCCCTGGCAGCGCTCTCCCCTGCCGGCGCCGTGGATCGGTTCGCCGGACAACAGGGAGAAAAGGCCGGGAAAGGCGCGGCGTTGACCATCGCCGGCCGAGGCGATCCCCGGATCGAGGTCAACCAGGGCCATATCTGCTGGAACCTGGCGCAGCTAAAGAAGCGAGTGAAGGTACCCATCATGGGAGTGGTCAAGGCCAACGCCTATGGCCACGGGCTTGTCGGTGTCGCGAAAGCATTGGAAGCGGCCGGGGTGGAAGCGCTGATGGTCGGGAAGCTCCAGGAGGCTGTCGCCCTGCGGGAAGCCGATATCAAATGTCCCATTTTGAATTTCGGTCCGTTCGATAGGCACGATAGCCGTGAGATCATCGGCCGGGGAATCAGCCAGTCTGTCTTCACCGAGGAGGCGGTTTATCTCGAGCAAGCGGCGGCCGGGCTGAGAAGGACCGCCTCGGTCCACATCGACATCGACACGGGGATGGGACGCACCGGAGTCCTCCCGGACCGGGCGCTTCCGTTGATCGAGAAAATCGCATCTCTTCCTCATCTCAAGATCGAGGGGGTATGCACCACGCTGACCGAAGACCCCGAGTTCGATAACGAACAACTGCGGCACTTCCTCGATATCTGCTCGGCCGCAAAAAGAGAGGGTATCTCCCTGGGTTGGAGGCACATCGCTTCGAGCGCCGCGGTCTTCTACTCCCCCGATTTCTACCTTGATATGATCAGGCCGGGGATAACACTCTACGGCTATTATCCCAACGCCCGGACGCGAAAAGAGGATGCGCTGGACTTGAAGCCTGCCCTGAAGCTCACCGCTAAAGTCATATTCATCAAGGACCTATCGCCGGGTGAATCCCTTTCCTACCTGCGCGTCTTCAGAGCAGAGAAGAAAATGCGGGCGGCCACTCTCGGCATCGGCTATTCGGACGGCTACCCCTTTATGTTCGGGGGCAAGGTCTCGGTCATGATCGGAAACAAGACATTCCCTGTTCTGAACGCGGTGACATCGAACCACGTCATGGTGGACCTGGGAGATGACTGCGAAGTCCGGATCGGTGACGAAGCGACGCTCATCGATCCCGACAGGAATTCGGGATTGATGGCCGACGCCCTGGCCGAGCGGAGCGGTGTGCCTGACTACAAGATTCTCATCGGCCTGAATCCATTGACCTTGAGGACCTATTCCGAGGCACGCCTTCCTTCCTGAAGTGATTAAAACCGGCTCGTGATTGACCTACCCCGGCAAAGGCATTATAATCGCTGCCCGTTCAGCTCCGTGTGGAGATTGTGAGGTTCGATCATGCAAATCACGCTGACTCAAGGCCAATTCGAAAAGCTCTTGCATCTTGTCTATCTTGGCAACTGGCTGGTCAATTCTTATCGAGGTGATCAGCGCACGGAGGAATACGATAAGCTGGCCGAAACCATCCTCTCCTTCGCGCCGTCCGCCGGGCTCCAGGACAGGGTGGAGTTCGACGAATTTGAGGGCCGCTACTCCCCCTCCCGGAAGCTCGATGAGGAGATGAGCAAGTTCTGGGAGGAATACGACGAGGACGTCTTCTGGAACATGCTCGTCGACGGGCTGGCCGAGAGGGACTATATCCGCAAACATGGGGAGGAGAATCTCGAGGCTATCGATTGGGATGACTATAATAAAAGACTCGAGCCCTTCTTAAAAAAATACGAAAAAGAGATCGACGAACACGGATTGGAGCGCCTGGAGGTCGTGCTCCCTTCCTGAAGGCCTACGAGTTATGCGTCCAGAGCTCCCTCAGCAGGGATTACCCCCTCGTCCTCAGCCTCGCCTCTTCCCTGGACCTGATGCTGCTGACCAGTTCTTTTCTCAACAATAGCTGCAAGAAAAAGAGGATAATCGCGGCCAGAAAAAGGACGCCGAAGCCCACGAAGGCGTCCCAGGGCAACAAGAGGACGATGTCAGCATAGATGAACATCGACAGCCAATAGGCCCACCACCAGCGCCGGAAAAAGAGTCCGCCGGCGATCATCAAGAGGACGGCCGTCATCCCCACTAAGGCGGCCTGGAGATCGGATGTCGCAATGATGATTATTACGGCATAGATGAAGGGAAGAACCAGCCAGGGCCGTTTGCGGCGTTTGAAAAAAATAAAAAGCGCGCTTATCAGAGCGGCCAGGATAAACCCGGTCGTGGCCAGGCTCTGCCCCACGCTGCCCGTCTCCAGGGCTCCTTCCGCCCGAACCTTGACGCCCTTCATCATCTGCCGCTCCATGGCGAAATGGCCGGGCTCAAGAAAGACGCTCCACAAGATCCGCCCCGGAAGGGACATCGGCTGTGTGGGATCGCGGACGATGAAGCGGGTTTTCCCATCCTCCCGCGGCTGGAGGACGAAACTCCCCCACCCTTCAAGAACGATGCCCTGGCTCGGCTCGAATCGCCGGATGTGCGGCCCGACGCTTCCTTCTTTCCACTTGATCAACCCCAGCGGATAGTCCGGGGAAGTCAAAGGAAGAAGTTCGCCCTCGCGGCGGGTCTGCCATTCGGGATTGATGGTCTTGGCATTGTGAATGTCGGCCAGGATCAGGTTCTCGAACCAGGAGTAGCTGTAGAAGCCGCCGCGGTCCTGGCCGAGCTGAGCGAGCCACGACCAGACGTCTTCAACCGGAGCTTCGATTGTCAGGGCACGGGTGCTTCGGTAGCTCGGGTTCGGCACGATCTCGTCTCCGGGAAGAGACATTGTCCTTTCGGCCTCCGTCGTCCCCCAGTTCAGCATCCAGGGAAAAACGAGCCAGAAGTAGACGATCACGAGCAGAATCGAGATCCCAAGAAAGACATAAGTTAGGCTCCTTGTCTTTCGAGATGACACGATCGACCTCCTCCTCGATGGCAGCCGCGATGCCATCCGCCCATTCCCACTCGAATATACCGCCTGGGCTGATCCAGTGTCAACGAGAAATCGACGTTCTGCGGCGGACTAGAAAAGAGATGACGGGATTCGTTTTTCTGGATTACAATGGATGTCAGATGTCAGGAGGAACGATGAAGAAGCCCATCGACCATAGTCTCGCGCCCCAGGGGCGGCTGATGTCCCTGGATTTTTTCCGCGGCCTGACCATGTTCCTGCTCATCGGCGAGGCCACGCACATCTATTCGCTGCTGGTCGTTCCTTCTCTCCAGGGGACGATCATCGGTGTTATCGGCCAGCAGTTCCATCATCATCCCTGGAACGGGCTGCGCTTCTGGGACCTCATCCAGCCGTTCTTCATGTTCATCGTCGGCGTGGCCATGCCGTTCTCTATCGGAAAGCGCTGGGAGCGCGGAGACCCCTGGAAGGCGACCTTCCACCATGCCCTGCGGCGGTCGCTCATCCTGCTCACCCTGGGCTGGGCCGTCTATTGCATCGGCCCGGGCAAACTGACTTTCGAACTCTGGAACGTCCTCGCCCAGCTCTCCGTCACCTATCTCATCGCTTTCCTGATGATGCGGCGGTCGACGTCGACTCAGATCATCTTCACCTTCGGCCTTCTCATCCTCGCCGAGCTTCTCTACCGTTTCTGGCCGATAGCCGGGTTCAACCAGGCCTTCGTACCCGACCACAACTTCGGATCCTGGGTGGATATGAAGATCATGGGGAAGCTCTCCGAAGGTCACTGGGTCGCCTTTAACGCCATCCCGACGACCGCCCACACCATGTGGGGTGTCCTCGCCGGCCAGCTGCTCAGGGGTGTTCTCCCGGCCGGCCGCAAGATCCGGACGCTGGCCGTCGCCGGAATCATCGGTGTCGCCGCCGGATACGCGCTCGACGCGCTGACGCCCATCATCAAACGGATTTGCACGAGCTCGTTCGTTATCGTGAGCGGCGGCTGGTGCCTGCTGGTGCTCGCCCTGTCTTACTGGCTGATCGATGTAAAAGGGCGGCGGAGCGGGGCGAAATTTTTCGCCATCGTCGGGATGAACCCGATATTCATCTACTTATTCCAGGAAACAGGCGGCGCCAGGTGGCTCGACCGGCTGGTCAGGCCCTTCACGACGGGCTTTTTCGGCTGGACGGGCCAGCTCCCGGCAGAGATGCTCACCAGCGCGGGCGCCTGGGCGCTCATGTGGCTGATGTGCTATTGGCTCTACAAGAAAAGGATCCTCATCAAAATATAGGAGAAAAAAGCCAAACGTCCGGCGCTAGATCAATATTTCCTTTCTTTGTCCGGCGTTCATCGGTGCCATGAACGCTCATTTAGCCGGCACGCCAGAAAACGAAATGTTTATTTTTAAGCGCAGCCAAAATTGCTTTTCGAGCATTCTCTGGTCTCTTTTTCCCTTCGCCAGGATGAGTCTAGAATAGAAACTTATAAGAAAAGAACTAAATTTGGTTTTCAGAGAGTTCGACATCGACCCAAAAAGAGTATTTCTTTGTCTCCATGGAAGGACTCGACATGGAGTCAAAAGAGCTTAGGAATTCCTGGGCCCTGGTTTCATCTGCTCCTGTGGTGACACTGCCGGACACCAGAGACTCGGGCGTTGGCCAGCTGGCTTTGGGTTTGAGGACTTTTTTGGCCGACCCTCCCCATTCAAAAAAGACCCGGATTGTTTTCCCCGGCTCGGCACCGATCCCTGCAGAAGACAGCCCGCGGGATGCTAAAGGAATCCTGAATTCATAAGTCACGATGTTCCCTTGTTTTGATGCGCTGAAAGCCGGTGGTTCCACGTCGGTTTTCGGCCCGGCAGGCCGCTTAATGATTTTCCCTTTCTTGTCAACCAAGTAAGCCTCAAAAATGGGATGTTGGGGTCTCGTTCGGAGTTCTGCTTTTTCTTGTTCCGTCAGGGGCGTGCCTTGATTCTCCAACAGGGCGATGAACTGGTCGGCCGGGACTATCTTTTTGATAAACCTGACGCCGCCGCTTTTTCGTTTGGTCCCTTCGGGACCGAGATAAATAGCTATCCCGGTGGCGTCGATTGAACTCAGATACTTGAGATTTTTAACGACAAACAGGATATAAAGATTCCGGGCGTCATTCCTGAAGGCATAGACAACGTTGACCTTTTCTCCAAGGTAAAGGCGGTCCGTCCTCCATTCCTCATCCCGGCCATCCACCTTCAGAGAGGATGCTGTCCATTTGCTCTTGGCCATCACGTCATCGGGAAAAGCGAACTCCGAACACAAAAGGAAGACGCCAACCCCGACCAAACTGGCCAACAATCCATTTTTTCTCATCCTTTATACCTGCCCTTTTGATTGTACCACAGATCCCGGGAGCACTGTAACAGCAGACCTGCGCTAACATTTGAGATGACGGGGGTGAGGAAAAATCGGTGTCATGAACGCTCATTCAACCGGTAGGCCAGAAAACGGAATGCTTTTCTTTTAGCGAGGGTTGTATTCCGAAAGGAGACGGCCGAAGAACGTCCTGACCCGTTCTTCAAACCTGGCCCGGGAGAAATTCCGGGCCTTGGCGTGAGCGGCTTCGCCCAGCTTCCTGATGAGCCCCGGGTCGCGGATCAGGCGGATGGAATATTCCAGCAATTTCCCTGTGGTCCGGACCCGGAAGCCCTCGACACCGTGGTCGACGATCTCCCTCAGCCCTCCCCCATCGTAGACGACCGGCACCGCCCGGTGCTCCATGGCCTCGACCGTGGTCATTCCGAAGTGCTCGACCTCGGAGGGATGATCATGGACGATCCCGCAGAGATGCCAGAACATCGAGGCCTCCCGGTATAGGGCGCGGAGCTCGGCGGCCCGTATGTTGACCTTCAAATCGACGTTCTTGCGGGCGCTGTCTTTGACCAGGCGGGCCAGCCCGTCGAGATAGCGGTTTCTTGGCTCGCTGCCACCGACCAGGACGAGCCTCCAGTCCTTGACTAGATCCGGATAGAGGCGGTCGAGCTTCAAGAAGGCCTCGATCATCTCCCGCTGCCTCTTTATTCCTTCAGGCTCGAACCGGGCCACCGACAGGATGAGCCTCTTCTTAGGAACGGCCGCTCCTCCGGCCTCCAGGTCCACGGGAGGATAGATGTGCTGGTGGGGTTCGAATTTCCACGTCCTCTCGACCCAAACGGCCGTGTAGCGGCTGTTGTAGATCACATGACTGTACCGGTCGGCATAGAAATAGCTCCGGGGCAGTCTCTCCGGGAAATGGCAGATGAGGACGGAGATATTGGAGAGTGGATAGACCATTTCGTTCATGCTGTTGTTGACGAAGAGATCGTAGTTCCCGCTCTCCCGGCTGACAAGATGAAAAGGATTCTCGACCTTCGTCGTGACCAGGGCCGGGTCAAGGAAAGCGGCCCCTTTTTCTTCGTAAAAGGGGATCTTGATGACCTTGACGGCGCACCCGGAGAGGTCGAGGTCGTACCAATCCCTGAAATCCTCGAGGCGGATGTCCTTGTTGGCGATGAGCGTGATATCGAAGCGATCCCGGAGGGCGGCGGTCAGGGTGAGCCCATATTTCTGGGCGCCGCCGATGAGATGGAATGCGTGGTCGTAAACGGCGAGCCTGGGCCGCCGCAGGCCGAGCATCACTTCGGCCCGCGATAGATAATTGAGGCCGGCCTGGATCCCGTCTTCGGTGGAGATCCTCTCGGCCTCCTCAGAGAACTCGGCCAGGGAGGCCGGGGAACCGGTGCGGACGTTTTGGATGAATCTCAAAGAATGCTCGATCGCTTTAGGATTCATGGAAGCGCCGGATCATTTTTTGGCGGCCGGCTCTTTCTCTTTTTCCAGCCGCGCCTGGAGGTCTTCGACCTTGCTGATCATGACGACCAGGCTCTCCTCGCATTCGCCCAGCCGCTCCTCCAGGTCCTTGAGTTTTTCCTTGCTCCACCGCGACCGCAGGAGCACGACTTTGAGCAGATCGAAGGCGCTCCGGTTGTAGCGATTCTGTTTTTCCAAGATCATTCGGGTGTAGAGGTCGACCCAACTCATGAACATCCGCTTGAGCGAAAGGACGGGCCGGCCGAGGATCTTCCGGTGAGACTTCAGCGTGCTTGGCTCGACCTTCAGGATGAGGTTCTCTTTGATGTCGGAGAGGCTCTTTTCGATGAACGGCTCGAGATCCCGTTCCGCAAGGTCCAGGGCCTCCGTTTGAAACTCGCGGTCGATCTCCCGGTTGACGAGCGCCCGGATATCTTCGACCTCCCCTTTTTTCCTCAAGAGGTCGTTTTTCATCCGCCGGATCTCTTTTTCTGCCGTCTCGTCCATCGTTCCCTTGTCTTCGGGTACCCGAAATTCCCCCCGATTCTATATCCAACCGTCGATTAATGCAAGAAAGGCTCGGGGAGAAATTGACGGGGGGATTCGCGCTGTGATAAGAATATCGAGCCATGCGCATCCTGGCGATCAATGGATTCTACCCCCCCCACCATATCACCGGGTACGACCTCGGCTGCCGGGACATCGTCGAAACCCTGAAGGCGCGGGGCCACGAGATCCGGGTCCTGACCAGCCGCTACTGTTATCAGGACGTGCCCATCGAGGGCGATATCTACCGCTGGCTGCAGCCGAATTTCCGGGAGAAACTCGACTGGCGGGGGACTATCCTCAAGGAGCTCGTCAACCAGACCGCTTTCAAACGGATCGGCCGCGATTTCGCCCCCGAGGTCGGTCTCTTCTTTCACCCTACCTACGTGTCCGCTTCGCTCGGGCTGCTGGCTCGCGAGATGGGTATTCCCTCGGCATATTACATCGCCAACTTCTGGTATCTCATCTACGAGAAAGACCACTGGTTCCGGGCCTGGCCGAAGAACGCCAAGGGGGCCCGGGCCATCCGCCATTTCAGTCGCAAGTACCGGCTCTTTCCTCCCTCCCAGGCGCTTCACTTCGGGCAGGCCATGTTCGTCAACCGCTACCTGCAGACCCTGGCCGAACAGGTGAACCTGCCGATGGACGGAGCGAAGGTTATCCCCTGGGGGGTGGACGTCGACCGGTTTTCGCCGGGAAGAACAGCCGCTCAGAAACCGCGACGGTTGCTCTATGTCGGGC
Organism: Candidatus Aminicenantales bacterium; assembly: GCA_049287565.1. Taxonomy (GTDB): domain Bacteria; phylum Acidobacteriota; class Aminicenantia; order Aminicenantales; family UBA8522; genus UBA8522. Next base: position 10,678 of record JBAQGA010000170.1, on the reverse strand, counting down.
AGGTCCGTCCGGATAAGCGCATCGACACGGCCATCCAGGCTATGGGAATCCTGGTGCACGAACACCGCCGGAAAGACCTGTCGCTGACGATCGTGGGATATGACCCCTGGAATCCTTCTCCTCTGGCGCCCTCTCACAAGGCTTTGCGGGCTCTGATCGAGAACTGCGGTCTCCAGGAAATGATTGGGTTTACAGGCTGGAGACCGCACCAAGATATGCCGTCCGTCTACCGGGAACATAACATCTTCCTGTTTCCCGGCACCGACGAGGGGATCACGAGCCTCGCCCTGCTCGAGGCCATGGCGTCCGGGCTGGCGGTTGTCAGCACCCTGACCCACGGGCATGCGGAAATCCTTGAAGACGGGAAAAACGCCCTCATTTTCCCCAGGGGGGATGCGGTGCAGTGTGCCCGGCAGGTTGCCCGCTTGCTCGACGATCCTGTTCTGTATGATTCTTTGCGGACCCGGGCCCGGGCGACGATCGAGCGGGGATTCCGGCTGAAAGACACGGCCGAAGCCGTTGAAGTCGTGTTGAAGGAGGCGGCGGGGCGCGCCGTCCTGGTCCCGAGGCCCGTTGCCGCCGAAAAAAGGGTCTTTCTGGAAGACCCGAATCCCGAAGCTTCTCTGAGCCGCTTAGCCGGACCGGCGAAATGGCGGCTGCGGCTGGGCGCTGTCGCCGTCACCGCCCGGACGCTCTTCCGTCCCCGGTTCTTCCGGCAAAAAGGGAAAAGAGTCCTCTATAAAGCCAATTCTCTGGCTCTGCTCATCGGGCTCCCCATCCTTTATGAGACCTTCTTCCATCTGGCCGGCCGGCGTCCCAAGAGGTCGAAAGAGGACGAACTCGATCCGAGAAACATCCTGGTCATCCAGTTGGCCGATATGGGAGACGTTGTCCTGAGCAGCGCGTTCCTCAGCGAGCTGCGCCGTCATTGGCCGAAAGCCTGGATCGGGCTGGTGGCCCAGCCGTCTATGGTCAGTCTGGTTGAAAAATGCCCCGACATCGATGAGGTCATCCCGTTCCGCTGGAGGTCATTCAAAGGCTGGGGGACCGCTTTCTCCGGTCATTTCCAGTGGTGGTTTCAGGCAACCTTCCTGACCGCTCGAAAACTGTGGCGGCACCATATCGACTTGGCCATCTCTCTCCGCTGGAACAACGACGCCCCCCAGGCCGCCGCCCTGACGTTGATGTATACGAGCGGAGCTCCGGTGCGGGTGGCCTACCGGGATATCCCTTACGACAGGATCCCCTATCGGGTGACGGATATCAATCGTCTGATCACCCATGGGCCTGTCCGTTCCTACCTCAAGCACGAAGTCGAACTCCAGATGGAGATGCTATCTTCGCTGGGAGCGACACAGTTAGCTCCGCGTGTCCGGGTCTGGCCCGGCCCGGAGGACGAGGATTTCGCCCGGGATGTGCTGAGCCGGGCCGGGTTTCCCGCCGGCGCCCCGATCATCGCCCTCGCTCCCGGCGCGGCCTGGCCATTCCGCCGCTGGCCGGCCGACCGGTTCATCGCCCTGGGCAGATGGCTTCTGGAGACCTACGGAGCGAATATCGTCATCCTGGCCGCCCGCAACGAACTGGAGCTGGCCCGCCGGGTCGAACATGGTCTGCCCAGGGACCGGACGGTCAGCCTGGCCGGCCAGACCACCATCCGCCAGATGGCCGCCGTCCTCAGACACTGCCGGCTCTTCATCGGCAACGACTCCGGCCCGATACATGTGGCGGCGGGTGTCGGCATCCCCGTGGTGGGTTTCTTTGGGCCGGGAGAGTATGAACGGTTCAAGCCCTGGGGCATCGAATATGAGGCGATCCGCCTGGGGCTTCCCTGCAGTCCCTGTTCCCAGGACTGCGCCTTCAATGACCCCCGCTGCATCAGAGGCATCTCTCTGGACCGGGCCAAAGAGGTCATCTCCAGGGTGTTAAGCAAGACTCCCTGAGCTCTTCCTCGCTTTTTATCAAAAAAGAAAAACGAAGAATCCGCAATAAAAGGAAAGATTATAACGATACAGAGAGAATCGCGCAATCAGGAGGGCGGTTTGGCCACCCGGCTCTATTCATAGACCAGGATCTCGACGCGCCTGTTCTGGGCCCGGCCGTCCCGGGTCTTGTTATCGGCGATCGGGACCGAGCTTCCGAAGCTGATCACCTGCATCCTGTGAAGCGGGATGTGGTACTGCTTGTAGAAATATTCCATCACCCCTTCCGCCCGTTTTTTCCCCAGAAGCAGGTTGTAGGATTCCTCGCCCGTGCTGTCCGTATGCCCCTGGATCTCGAGATAGACGCCCCGGTTCTCCTCGACAAGCTTCTGAACGAATATGTCCAGCGCCGCCTTGGCCTCGGGGCCGAGCTCGAAGCTGTCGAACTTGAACTTCGCCTGGTCGTTTTTCAGGGTCTCCTTGAAAAGAAGCTTCCCCTGGGCCGCCTTCTTGACCTCTTCGATCTTCCCGTCAACGGTCTTGATCTCGTCACGCTGCTGGGTGATGAGGGAGCCGAGTGAGGTCAGGCGCTCGTCGTGCTCCTTGAGCCTTTTCTGGTTTTCCTCGATGGCGCTCTCAATGCCCACGACTTTTTCGTCGATCGTGGCCGTCTCCTGGCGGACGTATTTCTTGGTGGCGCAGCCGGGGACAAGTGTCAAGCCGATCACCACGCTAAACCCGATCAAAAAAGCGATCCGTTTGTCTTTCATCGTTTGATCCCTCCTCTCGAAGGCTTATCCAGCTGTTATAAAAAAGTATCCTCCGATATTTAAGCACGTCTCCCAGAAAAAAACAAGTCCCGCCTCTTGACCGCCTCTAATAGCCCTCTCGCGTCCTCACCCTGTATTTCTTCTTGGGAACAACGACCCGGATCCTCCGGTACTCGTTCTTGAGATCCTTGTAGGACGTATAGCCGATGACGTACTGATGGCTGAGTTCATTTTTAATCTCGCGGAAAGCGGCCGCCAGTTCGCTCGGCCGATTAGCGGTGAAAATTCGGCCCCCGGTCGCCCGGGAGAACCTTTCCAGGGCGCTGACGATCCCCGCCGAGGTCAGACTGGAAGTCTGTTTGTACTCCTTCAAGAATTGCTCGCTCAGCGGGATCTTGTAGCCGACGGCAAAGATCGGCACGTCGACCCGCCGGGCGATCTCGACGGCCTGATCCGGGGTCAAGCGGCTGTCATTCTCGATCCCGTCGGTGATGAGAAGGATGGCCCGCTTCTCGTTTTTCCCCCGGTTGGCGAACTCCGGCGAGACGGCGACGGCATCGTTGAGCGCCGTCTGTCCGTAGGCTTCCGTTTTGCTCAACTCCGAGAGAAACCCTCCCTTGTCGGTCGAGAACCGCGCCGCCACCTCCACTTCCCCGTCGGCGAAGATAAGGAGCGAGGCTTCATCCCGGGGGCCGAGGAGGACGGTCAGAAGATAGCGGAGCGCCTCCTTGCTTTCCCTGAGCTTATCCTGGAGCTCCATGCTCCCGCTGACGTCCAGGAGCACGGTCAGGCTGACCGGAGCGTCGAAATCATGCTTGAAATAGGTGATGCTCTGCTCGGCGTCGTTCTCGTAGACCGCAAAATCTTCCTGGGCCAGGTCGTTGATATACTTTCCGCTCTTGTCCTGGACGGTGACGGAGATAGCGATGGCGCTGACCGAAATCTGATGCTCCAGGCCCGGCTTTTTCTCCTGGGCAAGGGAACGTGTAGGAGCTGCGGCCGCCACCATCGTTAAAACCAAGAATCTCGCGACGAGCTGTTTCGGTCGCATCTTCGGTCTCCTCTAGAGCTTATACCCGAGGCTTTCCTTTGACAAGCTGTCGTGCTAAATTGGGAAGGGATAACGATGAAAAAACTCGATATCTCACAGGTGGATGCCCTGTTTTCCAACGGGAGCTATCCGATAGAGTTTCTTTTTTACTACAGAGACGTCTTCAAGACGGATAAGATGCGACGGGTCCTGCGAGGGCTGTCCTCTTCCTTCTGGCCGCTCTACGGGGAGTATGGGGATGGCACAATCTTTTTTGATGGCTACCGGGAAGAGGATTATTTTGTTGAAGAAGCCGTCGACCAGGAAATCGACATCCCAGGAATAGACAAAAACGGCTTTGAAACATATTCCCGCTTTCGCTTGCCGGAGCTCAAAAAATTGTTCTTCATGAAAGTGATCCATTTTAAGAACGGCCTGGTCCTGGTACCGAAAATGAATCACCTGGCGGGGGACGGGTACAGCTATTTTTACTTTCTGACGGTGCTGGCTGCGTTATCCCGGCCAACCCTGGTCCCGCTCAAGTCGTCTTTGATGAAATCGCTTTTCAAGCCTCATCACCGCCGGACGATTCTCAAAGAATTCTCCTTCCGGGGAGTGCGCCTGGAGCCGCCCTATCCAGGCGGCACATCGGCGGTGGAAAGCGAGACGATGCCTCGGAAAGACATCCAATCCGTCATCCGGGAAGCGGCTTCCTCCGGAGGCCTCCGGATCTCTACAAACGATGTGTTATCGGCCCTGGCCATAAAAAAACTGGTCGGAAGGCACAGCGAAGCCTGGGGGGGAAAGGTCGGTCTTACCGTACCCATTGACGTCCGCCGGCGGGTCGGCGAGTACGGACAAAGATTTTTTGGCAACAGCATCATGTTGCATACGCTCCAGCTCGACAAAGCCCATCTCGAGCGGTCTCCGGTCAGGGATATCGCCGTCGAGATCAGAAGGTCCATGCCAACGGTATCAAAGGAGACCTATATCGATTGTTTGACCGGGTTAGAAAAAATCCTGGCCGAAGGCCGATTGGACAAGTTCAAGCCTTTCGACCCAAGCTCCGGATGCCTGGTGACAAACCTGTCCAGGTTGCCTGCGGACAAACTGGATTTCGGGACGGGCCGCCCCGACTTTATTCTTCCCTTGACGGTCGGCAGAAACTCGGCGGGGATCCTGGCCGATGCCAATAACTATGTCCTCAGGTTCTCCTTGTAGCTCAGCGCTCTGGTGGGCTTGAAATTTCGCGATTTTGTTTCGTCCTGTTGTTTTCGGAGAGATTAGGGATGATGGGGGTGCCGAGGGCCGGACTCGAACCGGCACGGTTGTTGCCAACCGAGGGATTTTAAGTCCCTTGCGTCTACCCGTTCCGCCACCCCGGCGGGCTAAGGACATTATACCAGACTCCCATTTGGAAGATTATATTTTTTCTGCTGTCGCCCCAGAGAATTCAGATCATTCATCTCGTCCTTTACAATCCAGGAAGCCGGGGGAAAATAATCTCCCTAAGCCGGCTGGGCGAATTGTGTGTTGCCGGCCTTTTGTTCTGCTCAAATGGGAGATTCGTCATGGGATTGACCAGACAACCCCTCAAGGATACTTTCCCTATCCTTCGCAAAACGCGAAAATCGCTCCCTAAGCTCCACTCCCCCGCCCCTTCTCATACAGCGGCGATTCGCCGATAAGACCCGCCAGAATCGCGGCGATGGCGGTGAGCACCGCCAGGATGAGGAGCGAAGTCGTCATCGCCCCCGACTCCGGCGCTTTGAGCGCGTCCATCCCGAAGATGAAGACAATCCCGGAGATCTGGCCCATGACCAGAAGCAGGGTATTGGATGTCGCCTCCGGAGCCGGGTGGGTGATTTCGGCAGCATACTGGAAGCCGATCGGCCCGGCGCTCAGCAGGAAGAACCCGAAGGTGAAACCGGAAGCGAGCAGCAGCCCGTAGCTCGTCGAAAGGGTGAGGCCGATAAGACCGGGCATGAGCCCGATGAGCGCCAGGAGGATGAATGGCTTCCGGCGCCGGGATCGATCGGAAAAAAGAGAGATGACAACGGCACCGATAATCCCGCCGGCCAGCATCAATCCCCCCAGGACTCCCGCCTGGGAGATGCTGAAGCCGCGCGGACGGATGATGTTTTCGATCCAGGTCGAAACGCTGTTGAACATCCCCAGCCCGATAAAGAACATCAATAAAAGAAAGATGAAGTCGCGCTGGCGGAGCATGGACTTGAGACCTTCCAGCATCCTGACGCGTTCTTCCTCGCCGGCCGGTGTGGGCGGATGCTCGCGGGCGACGAGAAGGAAGAGAGCGGCCGCGGCAACCGCGGCGATGCCATAGACCAGTAGCATCCTTGACATGCCGATGTGGAGGACGAGAAAAGGAGTGAGGAACATCGCCAGCAGGGGCCCCAGATAGAGCGCCAGCGTGCCGATAGCGGAGGCGGTCGCCCGCTCTTCGGCCGGAAACCAGCGGGCGGCGATCTTGGTGATCGCGCCGATGACGAACGGCTGACCGACGGCGATCCCGACCTGTGAAAGAAGAACGATCGTGAAGTTCGAAGCGAATAATCCGCGGGTCAGGCCGAAGACCGCGGTCAACACCGCTCCGATACCGACCGCCCTTCGGAATCCCCAGGTGTCGATGGCGTAGGCCGACGGCAAGAAAATCAGGACGAACACGATCATGAAGCTCATGGAGAGAAGTCCGATCATCAGGTCGGAGGTCTGGTAGAAGCGCGCCGCCGCGCCCGTGATCGGGGCGAACGTGATCCAGAGAACCTGGGTCATGATCGCGATGGCCATAAAAGCGAGGAGGACAATCCAGCGGTAGCCGTATACTCTGTATTTTCGTTCTTCGTTCAATCGACTCTCCTCGCCCCGGCTAGAACCGCATCCCCAAGCTGAGCCCGCCGGGATTCAGGTGGCAATAAAAACGGCTCTCTCCCGTTATCCTGAGATAGGCCCCTTGTTTTCCCTGGTATTTGATTTCGTAGTTTTCGAGGTCACGGACGGCCCGGCGGGGCTGAGTATAAATGTTCAAGAGCGAGACGGCCTCGCCGGTGGCAAAAGTGAGAAGGCCGTCGGACCAGGGCCGGTCAAAGGCCAGAACCGTCACCAACCCGGCGGCCGCGTTGGCCCCAAGGTTGAGAAGATGCGTCAGCCAGCCGCGCCCGTCCCTCTCCCTTCTCGCACACTCGCGGAGAAGCTCCTCGGCCTTCTGGAGTTTGAGCCGGCACTCCTCCGGTGTACTCTCAGGCATGACACGGATTTTGTTCGGGCCATAGGCAGGGACAAAAGGATCGATGAGGAGGCCTCCCACCCCCAGGGCGAATGTCGCACTCCCGACCAGCATGTCCTCCGCAAAGCCTCGATCGGGGACCTGCTGTCCAGTCTGCGGATCGGGCTTCACTTCTTTCCAGTGGACAGCGGCGAGGCTTCCCATGACTACGGCTCCCGCCGAGTATCCGGCAATCCACCCATACCACCAGGTTTTGGCCCGGGGTTGGGCGGAGGTGAGAGCAGTCTCGATGAAACTCAGTCGCTCCTTGACCTGATCATCGGACAGAGTCTGTAACTCCTGGGGAAAAGCACCGCCCAGGGAAAGGCTGAGGACGAACAAAGCGATCCAAGAAATCCGCCCTAAACGGCACTCACGAAAGATGTTTTTAAGGGACAACCTGTTCATTTTATTTATGGCTCCTCGTCTGACTACGTTTTTTTGTTAGAAAAAAACAGCCATTGGGAGAAAATATAGGTGCCCCGTTAGACAATGTCAAACACTTTAAGATCCTTTCGCGCCTTTCTCAACTGTCTTACCCTGAAGGTTAGACCCCGCCAAGAAAACTACACTGACATATATTTTGCTTAACAAGTTCGGATCGAGAAAGGTGAGGGAAAGACTAGCGTTTTGGGGAACGGGGGCCTTTTTTATAGACCCGGCGGAGCTGGTCGATGCGGCTCTTGGAGAGGAATACGCAGTCGCTGATCTCCGCCCTGCCGGAGGCCACATCCTCGGCATGATCCTTGCACGATGGAGCTCCGCAGAGCCCGCAGTTGAGCAAGGGAAGGGCCTTCTGGATCTCCTCTGCCTTTTTTCTCCGCATCACCCGCTCGCGCAGGTCGGCGACATCCCGGGCGAAGCTCCGGGGTTTGATGGAGCTCCGCATCGCGAAATCCTCGCCGGCGTACCGCCTGGCTACCTCCCTTTCGAATTCGGGAGTCGGCTTGGGCATGTTGGCTTTCAGATGGAGGTCTTTGCTCCGCGCCACATAGAGATTCTCAACGGTCAGGTTTCCCCCGACGCATCCTCCGACGCAGGCGTGGCATTCCAGGAACTCGATATTAGTCAGCTTACCCTTTTCGATGTCGTCAAAAATCTTGATGACATCGGTCAGGCCGGAGAGGGGGAGGTAGTGCTCCCGGGAGAGATTGGGGAATTCCCCCTCGGGATTTCCCCAGTGGAAGAGTTCTCCCGAGTCCAGGACATGACGCTGAGTTTCCTCCTTGGATTTGGAGCTGTCCTTGCGCAACCGGTAGAGGATATCGTTGTAGATCTCCGAGATGCCGATGGCACCGTCCAGATAGCTCTTGCCTTCTTCGGCCGGCTGCAGGATAGAGATGCTCTTGGCCTGACAAGGGGTGATGTAGATAGCGGCGATCTCCTCCGGCTTCAGCCCCAGCTCCCGGGAATACTTGCGTTTCACTTCCCGGCCGGCGATCTCCCGCGGGACTTCAATAGGGATAAGCTGGTCGACCATGCTGGGATAGGCGACCTGGACGAGGCGGACGACGACCGGGCAGGAGTCGGATATCAGGGGGAACGGTCCCGGCCATTTCTTGACGCAGGCGGTGATAGCCAGGTTGACGAGCTCTATATCGACGGCATACTCCCAGACCGCGTCGAAACCAAGGTCGAGAAGCGCCCGCCCGACCTGGGCCGGCGTTTCGTTCAGCCCGAACTGGGTGAAGAGCGCCGGCGAGGCCACCGCGACCTTGAATTTGAAGCGGTCCAGCTCGGCCAGCGAGATCGTCGTCGCCGAGATGGCCTTGGAGGGACAGGCTTGGAGACAGGACCCGCAATCGATGCAGAGTTCCGGGATGAGGCGGGCCTTGCCGTTCTTCACCCGGATGGCGTGGGTCGGACAGGCCCGCATGCAGTGCATCCGGCCGTCGCACTTGGCGGCGTCGATCTTGAATCCGTGCTTCAGCTCAACCATGGGAGTTTAACCTGATCCTGGCGAAAACCTGGGTCCCCTTCCCCACCTCCGACTCGATACAGAAGTCGTCGGAGTTCTTCTTCATGTTGGGCAGCCCCATCCCGAAGCCGAATCCCATCTCCCGCATCTCGTCGGAAGCCGTGGAATATCCTTCCTGCAGGGCCAGGTCGATATCCGGGATCCCGGGCCCCTCGTCCCTGACCTCCAGGCTGATGTCCTTATCCGTCAGGATGAGGGTCAACGTCGCCCTCCTGGCATACATGGCCACGTTCATCTCCGCTTCGAAAGCCACGATGACGACCCGCCTGACCAAAGCCGCGTCAATGTCCAGGTCCCTGAGGATGACCTTGATCTCGCTCGAGATCTCACCTGCTTTATCAAAATTCCCGCCCTGGATTTCGTAGCTCTCCCGCAGCAGTTCAGCGGCCATCAGGACACGCCCTTGAGCCCCTTGTTATAGAGAATCCCGCAGATATCAAACATGACCATCATCGTGACCATGACCGGGATCCGTTTTTGCTTGGCGAATTCGACCACTTTTTTGTCGGGCCGCTTTCCCCGGCAGTAGATGACGGCGCTCACCCCTGCAATATCGGCCGTGCGAATGGACTGGATGTTGGTGAGCCCGGTGATCATCAGCTCGCTGGACTTGGCGAAGGCCAGGATCTCGCTCATGCCGTCCGAGGCCACCACCTGGTGGACCTCCACGGAGAGGTCGTCGTCATCCGTCAGGACCTCGCATTCGAGGATGTCCCTGATCTCGGCGAGCGTCATGCCGGCTCCTCCCCGCTGACCTCTTCTTCCTCTCCCATAAGATACTTATGAATGGAAGCAGCGGCGATACGACCGTCGCCCATAGCGCTGATGACAGTGGCCGCGCCCCGGACGATGTCTCCGCCCGCCCAGATCCTGGGTCTGGATGACCGTCCCGTTTCCGGGTTGGTGACGATGCCGCCCTTGCGGCTGATCTCCAGTCCCGGTGTGGTCATGGGGATGAGCGGATTGGGGCTGTTGCCGATGGCGATGACGACGGCGTCGAAGGACACGATAAAATTGGACCCCTCGATAGCGATCGGCTTGCGCCGGCCCGAGGAATCCGGCTCCCCGAGCTCCATCCGCAGGCATTCCATCTCCTTGACCCAACCGTTCTCGTCGCCGCTGAGGCACACGGGGAGCGTTAGGAGGTCGAAGATAACGCCTTCCTCCTCGGCGTTCTCCACTTCCTCTATCCGGGCCGGAAGTTCCGTCCGGCTCCGCCGGTAAACCAGGTGGACCTCATCGGCGCCCAGCCGGATGGCCGTCCGGGCCGAATCCATAGCCACGTTCCCCCCGCCGACGACGGCCACCCGCGACGGCCTTTTAACGGGCGTGTCGTATTCAGGAAACCGGAATCCTTTCATGAGATTGACCCGCGTCAGGTACTCGTTGGCCGAATAGACGCCGTTGAGGTTCTCGCCGGGGATCTCCATGAACCAGGGAAGCCCGGCGCCCGACCCGACGAAGACGGCGTCGAACTCCTCCAGGATCTTGTCCACCGTCCTCGTCTTGCCGACGACGAAATCCTTGAAGATTTTGACTCCCAGGCTTTTCACGTATTCCACTTCCCGGTTGACGATCGCCTTGGGCAGCCGGAACTCCGGGATGCCGTAGATGAGCACCCCGCCGCATTCATGGAGCGCCTCGAAGATGGTCACATCGTGGCCGAGGATGACAAGGTCGTTGGCCACGGTGATACCG
>JBAQGA010000169.1:0-22149 GCA_049287565.1 Candidatus Aminicenantales bacterium | reverse complement strand
CCTTTAAACCTCACCTTGCTTTTGGCCTTTCCTCAAGCTCTTTTATTTTCTTCTCAAGCTCTTCCATCTTCAATTCCCTATCCACGGCAAATTTGCTGAACCGCTCCAAGTCCTGCATCTTCTCTTTTAGTTCATCTTGTATTTTTTTTCTTTCGGTGATATCCCTGAAGCTTCCCAAAAGACATTTTATCCCGCCTAACGTAATTTCTGAAGAACTAACATCGGCATAAAAAATGGTGCCGTCTTTTCTCTTTACCGGAAGACCAGCTGCAAGCTTAATTTCTCCTTTAGCTTGCCGCATAAACTGTTCTATGACGAACGGCAGATCGTCCTCAGGATGGATATCGTTGACTCCCAGACGCATCAATTCTTCTTCGGTATATCCTAGCATCTGACAAATTTTTGGATTGGACATAATAAATCGCCTGCTCTCTACTTCAGCTAAAAGCATCCCATCCGTGGATTCATTAAAGATGGCTTTGAATCTCGTCTCGGATTCATTTAACGCTTCCTCCTCTTCCTTACGTATGGTGATGTCGCGGATATTGCATTGGACAACTTTTGCCTTGTCAACTAAAAAAACTTCTGAATTAATGGTCAGGCCTTTTTTGGTTCTTATCGGAGTGTCTTTGTAATGAATTACGCCATCTTTTTCCAATCTTGACACTGTCCCTTGAAAGTCCTTAGGATCTTTGGTCACGCCGATTTCCCAGAGTTTCTTTTTTAAAAACTCCTTCTGGGAATAGCCCAGCAATTCCTGGATGGATACGTTAGAATTAAGAATGTCAGCTTTGATTTTATGAACTAACAATGATGCCTCGCGCGATGTTTCAAAGGCCCTGCGATAACGCTCCTCAGAATCTTTCAATTCTTCTTGCATACGCTTGCGCTCAGTGATGTTTTCAATAGCCAGCAGGATTAGCTTTTCTTCTTCTTCTTCTTCTCCTCCTCCTCCTTCTTTTCTTACTCCTGCCGCTATTACTGCTGCTACATGCTTAGGAACGCGCAACTGATGGGCATTCAGGAGCATGACTCTCCGTCCAATTTGTTCAAATATATGCTCGATTTCATAATCTTTCACAATTTTTTTTTCTGGTATAACTTCTTTTAATAGTTGAAGCAGCTTAGGAACATTCCATTGACTATTACCTAAATCAGGGAGTAGCCGGCCTATTGTATCTTTTTCTTTAACCTCAAAGGTTGTATAGAAAATTCGGTTGGCGGAAATGATTTGTAAGTTTTTATCCAAAACTAAAAATGGCTCCCTTAGTGTAGCGATGATGCTGTTGGCATACTCTAAGAGCACTTTGATCCCTGTTTCATCCCTCTGCTTTTTATCTTTCATTTCTTAAGCCCTCCCTAAAAAACAAGAATCCAAGGCCTTGTGCGCTAGGCACAAGACACCTGGGTTAGTTTTAGAAAAACTTTTTAGAACGATTACTCTTGCTTGCTTGCCTGCTGGCTTAATCATTTTAAGCCCGGAATCGATACCGCCCTTCATGAATAAATGATATTACCGGCCCGGATCGGTGTCAAGAAAAAAGACGTTCATCGTCGCCCGCATTTCGGGCAAAGGAGCGGGTCCGGGCGGCTATTCTTCGTTGGGCTTGACCTGGGCTTCCTTGACGGCTTCCTGGATGCTCTTCTACCGGAGGTGGGAGGGCACTCCTTCATAATGCGAAAATTCCATAAAAAGGAGCCGCGGCCTCCGCTAATCAACGTCAAGGTCGGCTCGGGGTCGAGCAGCTCAGCCAGCCGCTCTGAAAGGAGATATGTAATCACTGAGGGAAGTTTTGAAAAGGATAATGCCCGGAGCGTCAAAAATATGAGCAGAAAAATAATTCACCCCCTCTACCCCCGGTTGAGGCTATTAAAACAGAGAAAAAATCACCCCCCTAATAGCCTTAAAGGAGGATTGATTAAGGTTTTTATTGTGACAAAATTTGTTAAGGCAATCGAATAATATAGAAGCAATAGATATTCTCTTTCTCAGCTAAGGCGAGAATGAGGGATAAAAAAAAGGCAAAGTTGCCGCGAGTATCAGAATCGGCGAAACGTCAGTTGCGCGTTGCTCAATGAGAGATATTGGATTCTAAGGGGAGGAAAATGGAGGAGAAACTTCAGAAGAGCGGCCTAAAGTATCGCAATTTATTTGAGTCAAGTAGAGATGGAATTGTTTTCACTGATATGGAAGGCAATATCCTAGATGCTAACCAGGCCTACCTCGACATGTTCGGCTACACCATGGAAGAGATAAGAAAATTGACTTACCAGCAGCTAACACCGACAAAGTGGTCTGAGATGGAGACAGAGATTGTTAAGAATCAGGTCACAGCGAGGGGCTATTCGGATGAATACGAGAAGGAGCATATAAAGAAAGATGGCACGATATTTCCGGTCGTGCTCGAAGTAAAGCTCATAAGAAATACCCGGGGAGAGCCTGCCGGAATGTGGAAGGTTGTCAGGAACCTCACCGAACGCAAGCGGGAAGAGGAAGAATTACGAAAAAGTGAGGAACGCTTCCGGCATATTTCGTCCACGATCTCAGATATTTCATATTCCTGCGTAACCGATAAAGATGGCATCCCTGCGATTGACTGGATGACAGGTGCAACGGAGCAAATTACGGGTTATTCAATCGACGAGATCAAGGCGATGCACTGCTTGAGTAGACTGGTCGTAGACGAGGATTTGGAGCACTTTAAGAAACATATTACTGGGATTGCTCCCGGTTCTTCGGGCACTTGCGAAGTACGCTTACGGCACAAGAACGGAGGGATTGTCTGGGTTACTCTCTTTGCTGAATGCATAACGGCACACGGGCAGCCTGAGCGTACCATTCTTTATGGTGGATTGATTGATATCACTGAGCGCAAGCGGGCCGAGGAGGCCTTGCGCAGGCAGACCGAGCGCTTGCGGAACCTGCACGCAACCGACATTGCCATTCTTCTGGCCATCGAATCGCCCGAAGCGATCGTTCAAACGGTTCTTCACTATCTCTGCGGCTTGCTTCAGTGCCAACGCGCCAGCGTCGGCATCTTTAACCTGGAAAAGAAGGAGGTGCGGGTATTCGCAGCCGAGGTCAACGGTGAGACGATCGTGCAGACAGGAAAGGTCCTGGCGGAGGAAGCGTATGGAGATCTGGAGATCCTTCGGCAGGGCAAGTTGGAAATCATTGAGGATCTGTCCAGGGTGACATTGCCATCGGCCGTGGTTCAGGTTCTCCAGGCAGAAGGAATACGGTCCTCCATCAACATTCCCCTTCTTTCGACAAAGGGATTGATCGGCGGGTTGAATGTCGGTTGGGAAGATGCCAGGGCTATTGCTCCTGAAGAAAGGGAGATTGCGGGAGAAGTGGCGGATCAGATCGCCATTGCGATTGAACATGCCCGCCTGTTACAGGAGACGAAGCGCTATGCCGTAGAGCTGGAGCAGCGCGTGCGGGAGCGCACCGCCCAACTCGAATCCGCCAACAAGGAGCTGGAGGAATTCGCCTATTCCGTCTCTCACGACCTGCGCGCTCCGCTGCGCGCTATCGATGGATATGTACGAATTCTGGTTGAGGAATTCGAGCCGCTGCTGGACGCCGAGGGCAAGCGGGTTTGTTCCGTCATCAATGAGAGCGCTCGGAACATGGGAAAGCTGATCGACGATCTGCTGAAGTTTTCCAGCTTCAGCCGGGCGGAGATGCAGCCTTCACTGATCGAGATGAAGACACTTGCAAACTCAATCTTCTTCGAGTTGACGACGCCGGAAAGCCGAGAGCGGATAGATTTTCGTATCGGTTCTTTGCCTGGGACGACAGGTGACCCCGCACTGATCCGCCAGGTGTGGATAAACCTCATCTCCAACGCCATCAAATTTTCGTCGGGGAAGGAGCGGGCGATCATTGAAGTAAACGGAGAACATCGAGGCAAGAGAAACGTTTACTCTGTAAAAGACAATGGGGTGGGATTTGATATGCAGTATGCGCAGAAGCTATTTGCCCCGTTCCAGCGTCTTCACAGCACGCGGGAATTTGAAGGCACCGGCGTCGGCCTGGCCATTGTCCAGCGTATCATCTGCCGTCATCGTGGACGCGTTTGGGGGGAGGGAGAAATCGATAAGGGTGCGGTATTTTATTTTACTCTTCAACAAGAAGGAGAATAACTATGAACAATTATATTGCCGTGGACATTTTGCTGGTCGAGGACAATCCGCAGGACGCCGAAATGATGACCAGGGCTTTGAAAAAGCACAACCTCGCCAACCGGCTTCACGCGGTGGAAGACGGCGCCGAGGCGCTCAACTTTATCTTTGGCCGCGGTAAGTACGAGAAGAGGGACCTTGCCAATTCTCCCAAGGTTGTGCTCCTTGACTTGAAGCTCCCTAAAGTGGACGGCCTTGAAGTCCTCCGGACGCTCAAGCGGGATGATCGGACACGCACCATCCCGGTGGTGATCGTGACCTCTTCTCGCCAAGACCCGGATATCATGGCTGCTTATAATCTCGGCGCCAATAGCTATGTTGTGAAGCCGGTGGATTTCGAAGCCTTCGCAGATGCTATGGCCCAGCTCGGTCTCTATTGGCTCCTTGTAAACCAGCCGCCGGAATGACGATGCTCAGATTAGCGACCGGACAAGGAGATTCGGGAGGATTTTCGTGAGAAATATATTCCGCATCCTGATCGTCGAAGACTTACCCACGGATGCGGAGTTATGCGAGCGCGAAATAAGAAGGGTGCAGAGCCCCTGCGAGTTCCGGCGGGTGGAGACGCGGGAAGATTATCTTGCGGCGCTGGAAACGTTCAAGCCGCATATCATCGTATCGGACTTCAAGCTTCCGAGCTTCGACGGTCTGAGTGCATTGAAGCTCGCGCTGGAGCATGCGCCAGAAACGCCTTTTTTAATTATAACCGGCTCGATGAATGAAGACACGGCGGTCGAGTGCATGAAGGCCGGGGCATGGGATTATGTCATCAAAGAGCATATCAAGCGGCTGGGCCCGGCGGTGATCAGCGCTCTGGAACAGAAAAAAATGCGACAGGAAAAGCGGAGAGGCGAGGACGCGCTGCTGGAGAGTAATGAGCGCTATAAGGCGCTTTTTGATCGCTCGCTCGATTGCGTGTACATCCACGATTTTAATGGGAACTTTATTGACGCCAACCCCGCAGCTTTGGCTTTGCTCGGTTATAATAAAAAAGAAATTCAATCTTTAAATTTCGCATCGTTGATGATCGAGGGCCAGCTTCCCTTAGTTTCCCAGACTTTTGAAGAGCTAAGAAATACCGGCGCGCAAAAAAATATCTCAGAGGTCAGATTGAGGGATAAGAATGGCAAAATCTTAGACGTTGAGACAAAAGCGTCTGTGATTTATCGTGATGGAAAGCCTTATGCCATTCAAGGAATAGCAAGAGACATCACCAAGCGAAGACGGGCAGAGGAGAATCTGCTTGAAAGTGAGGAGCGCTACAGATCCCTGATTGAATCGACGGACGATGCCGTATGCCTTATCGATAAAAACTTGCGTTTTCTTTATGCCAATGAGAAATATTTGTCAGGCCATGGATTAACCATTGAAAAAATTAGGGGCCAGGAATATAAAAAGCAGCATTCGGCTGAAAGAGTAGCAGAATTCTCCGGAAAACTAAAAGAAGTGATCGAATCAGGCGTTTCGATAACTTACGAACATGCAAGTGAGATAGACAGAAAGATTTTCCTGCGCACTGTTAGCCCGGTAAGAGAGCCGCAGGGAGGAGAAGTCACAAAATTCACAGTGATTTCCAAAGATATCACCAAGCTCAAGTTGACAGAGAAGGTGCTTGAAAAAAGCAATGAAAAGCTACGGAAAGCGATTCTTGGCATCGTCCAGGCCACGGCTTTGACCGTTGAATATAGGGACCCTAACACAGCGGGCCATCAGAGGAGGGTTTCTGAACTTGCTTGTGCCATCGCCACCGAGATGGCCCTTTCGACGGACCAGATCGAAACTGTCTACATGGCTGGGATTCTTCATGATATTGGGAAGATATCTGTTCCGGCCGAAATTCTTAGCAAACCGAGCAGGCTAACCGAACTTGAATTCGGCTTAATAAAAAGTCACCCCCAAGTTGGCTACGACATATTGAAAGAAATAATGTTTCCGTGGCCGCTTGCCCAGATTATACTTCAACATCATGAAAGGATGGATGGTTCTGGATATCCTTTGGGGCTTTCGGGTGAAAACATTCGCCTTGAAGCACGCATTTTAGCTGTAGCTGATACAGTTGAAGCTATGGCTTCTCACAGACCATACAGGGCTGCTCCGGGGATTGAGGTAGCGCTCGAGGAAATCGTGCGAAATAAAGAAGTTTTATATGATTCCAGAGTAGTCGATGCTTGTGTAAGACTATTTGACGAAAAAGGATTCAAATTTAGCTCGGGCCGAGAGCAGGCTGATTTCAAAAAGCATCTGTGGATATCAACAAATTTATTAAGATCATCTTAATCAACTCCGCTTTTGTACTCTCTGATGGAATTAGAAACTCGGTTTAGGTGTTGAATTTATCAGCTCGATTCAAGGGATCAATGCAAGCACCAAATCAAACGGAAAACATGTTAGCGTGGAGAGAAATGAGCGTTCATGCGCTAATTTTGATTCATCCCATCGTTAGCGATCATAAAACGTGATGTGCAGGAATGTCAACCGGGGCGAGAGCTGACCGTCTAACACTTTTAAATCGACACTGAGGAAAGCGGGTTTCATCTGTTGACGCGGCTATGGCGCCCGGCCAGCTCTAGCCCAACGTCATGATGCCCGTGATCGCCTATAACCTGCACCTGATGATCGAGATCATGGGCAACGCGCTGGAGCAGGTCCGGGTCCGATGTATCGACGGGATAGGAGCGGACGCCGAACGCTGCCGGGCATATGCAGAAAAAAGCCCGAGTCTGGCGGTCGCCCTGTCGCCCAAGATCGGCTACGCCCGGGCCGCCGCCCGGCTGTTCAACCTCGAGCGCTTGACCGCTCAGCCTGGTAAGAAAAGAAAAGCGCCCAAAAGCAAAAAGCGCTGGCTCGGCTTGAATTTTCTGGCCATATGTTATAGTTTAAGTTTTGGCGTCCATCATAAAACAAAGGAGGGCTTCGCCATGAAAAGAACCACCGTTTTACCCGCCATCCTCTTATTCTTGGGTGTGTCGGTTATCCATCAATGGGCCGAGGATGACTGCTCGAGCTTCCTAGTGACTAAAGGAGCCTCTAAAGGCGGCTCCGTCATGATCACTTATAGCTGTGATGGGGAATTCCTGCCCCATCTCGAACGGATTCCCGCCCAGGACCATGAGTCCGGCTCGACCATCCCCATTACGGGAAGAGACGGCCAGCTCCGGGGTGAGGTCAGACAGGTGCCCCACACTTATGCCGTTGTCGGTCTGATGAATGAATTCCAGCTGGCCATCGGGGAAACCACCTTCGGTGGCCGCAGCGAGCTTCGCAACCCGGACGGCCTCCTTCACTATTTCATGTTGATGAACCTGGCCCTGCAGAGGGCCAAAACAGCTAGGGAGGCGATCCAGGTGATGGCTCAACTGGTCGAAGAATACGGATATGCCAGCACGGGAGAATCCTTTTCCATCGCCGACCCCAAGGAGGCCTGGATCATGGAGATGATCGGGCCGGGGCCGGGAGGGAAAGGGGCTCACTGGGTGGCGCTTCGGATCCCGGATGGATATATTTCCGCCCATGCCAACATGTCCCGCATCGGGGAATTCCCATTGAATGACCGCGAAAATTGTCTTTATTCTTCCGATGTGATCTCCTTCGCGGAAGAAAAGGGGTATTACAGCAAAAAGTCCGGAAAACCCTTCAGTTTCCGCTATGCCTATGATCCCCCCGAGCCTTCCTCCCTCAGAACATGTGCCGCCCGTGTCTGGAGCATGTTCCGCCGGAGCGCACCTTCACAAAATCTGTCCCCGGATTTCCAGCGCGGTGTTATAGACACCAAGCCGTACCCGCTCTGGATCAAGCCCGACCGGAAGCTCTCCCTGCAGGACGTGATGGATATCATGCGGGACCACTACGAGGGGACGGAGTTTGATATGACCAAAGGGCTCGATGCCGGACCCTTCGGATGTCCGGTCCGCTGCCGCGATCTCACTTGGGAAGTGGACGGTGTCAAATACAGCTGGGAGCGTCCGATCTCCACTCAGCAGACCGGCTTTTCGTTCATTTCCCAGTCTCGGGACTGGCTCCCCGATGCCATCGGGGGAGTCTATTGGTACGGTGTGGACGATACCTACACGACCTGTTATGTTCCTCTCTACTGCTGCATTCAGGACGTGCCTGAACCGTTCACCCTCGGGGACCTGCAGAAATTTTCTTGGGATTCAGCCTGGTGGGTTTTCAATTTCGTGGCGAACTATGCCAATCTGAAATATTCTTACATGGTGCAGGACATCCAAAAAGTGCAGTCGGCCCTGGAAAGCCAATCTCTCTCTCTGCAGCCGATCGTCGAACAAACGGCGCTTGAGCTTCAAAAGACAGATCCGGAGCTCCTGGTCCGGTATCTGACAAACTATTCGGTCAGCCAGGGGGAGCAGGTGGTCAAACGCTGGATTGAGCTGGGGGAATACCTCCTGACAAAATATAACGACGGCTATGTCAAGGACGAGAGAGGGCGTCCCCGCGGCATGGGGTACCCTTCCGAATGGCTCAAGGAAGTGCTGAAATCCAAACCCGAACAATTCAGACTGCCAACTTGGGGAGAGGACAAGGTGGAAAGCCGGTAAGGGACTCGCACTTGCTGCAATGAGGGCCTGATCGTCACGAGTTTTGCATCGGGACGAGCTCAAAGCCTCCGGCCGTGCGATCAAGCCGCTCTTCCGGCGCTCATTTCCTGAGCCCCTTAAAAATGTTCCACATGGGAACTTTTTTCATATATTCCTGATAGCGATCTCCAAATTTTCTGATGTTGAATTCGTCTTCTTTTTTGGAGGCCATCCAAAAGCAAAATATCGCTCCTCCTCCTAAGAATAATGAAAGAATTGACTGAACGATAAAAATCAAGGCGACGGACCAAAGGGCGGTTCCAAAATAGAGGGGGTGCCGAATCATTTTAAATATCCCGGTATCCAGCATAATCGTCGCATCCGAAGGTGCGAGTAAGGGACTCGCACTTGTGTCTGATTTCCCCTTGTGTTCCAGTGTCACAATCGGAACAACCACAAAAAGGGCAGAAGGGAGAAAGAGGATAAGACCGGTGATTTTTAGCCACAAGATGTCGGCGAGTACTTTTCCTGATTGAGGTTGGCTGAGACTTATAACGGCTAATGTCAAATAAATGGGCAATCCGATATGCTCATAGACCTCACTCCGGGTCTTTTCTCGAATCGCCTGAATAATGAATTTGATATTGACGATCCAAATGAGGGCACAGATTATGTATGTCCAAATCCTCATTTACCTGACGAGATAGACCATCGCTCCATACGCTGAAGCTTTCCTCATATTATCAAATTATTCAAGGGGTAAGAAGTACTCTTTTTTGCTGCGTTGATCGAATGAAGGCCCAGGTGATATTGGGCCTCATTTCTTCGTCCGGGATGAAAGATTGTGAAGTGATAGGGTGTCAAACGGTCTATTCTTTCCCGCCGCTAAGCCAGCAAGGAAATCCGCATCCTCCAGTTTGGCAACGAGATCGGTCATGAACCGGGCCGCCTCGGCGCCGTCGATCACCCGGTGGTCGAAGGATAGGCAGAGGGGCAGGGTTTTGATCGCCTTGACCTCACCGTTTTTCACCCGCGCTCGGTCTTTGATTTTCAGCGTGGCCAGGATGGCGACCTCGGGATAGTTGATGATCGGAGTGGCCGCCTCGCCGCCGATCATCCCGACGTTAGTGATCGAGAACGTCCCGCCCTTGAGATCGGCCAGGTCCAAGGATCTTTTCTTGGCGGCCTCGGCCACGGTCTGGATCTCCCCGGCCAAGTCGAAGATCGATTTCTGGTCAACCCCTTTCACTACGGGAACAATCAACCCATCAGGCACGTCCACCGCGACCCCGAAATTGTAGTACTTCTTGACGATGATTTCTTCATCCTTGTCGTTAAGCGTCGCATTGAGCAAGGGATGGCCTTTGATGGCGGCCAGCAGGGCCTTGATGATGAAGGGAAGATAGGTCAGCTTGACGCCCTTTTCCGACGCCTGCGCCTTGAAGCTCTCCCTGATCTTCACGAGTTCGGTGACATCGGCCTCGTCGAAGTGGGTGACATGGGCGGCCGTCGAAACAGATTGATGCATCCGCTTCGCCGTCGCCCGTCTGACTCCCCGTAGAGGAATCCTTTCCAGCTCTCCATAAAAATCGTACTTCTCTTTGATCTTGAAGGCCGGCTTCTTCTCCTCCTTGGCTGCCGCGGCTGCGGCTTTCGCCGCCTTGACATCGTCTTCGCTGATCCGCCCCTGAGGGCCGGCCCCCTTGACGGCTTTGATATCAACCCCCAGCTCCAGGGCGAGTTTTCGGACCTTGGGCGTGGCCAAGACCTCCCGGAGCTCTTCTTTGCTTTCGGTGACGACTCCGACGACCGAAGGCCCTGTGGCCGGTGCCGCTTTTTCCTCCGGCTTTGCTTCCGTCGCCGCCTCGCCGACCGTTTCTCCCTTCTGGCCGATCGTCACCAGGACTTGTCCGACTTTGATGATATCTTTCTCCCCCGCATGGATCTTGAGGATCGTGCCCCCGTAGGGAGAGGGCATTTCAACGACCGCCTTGTCGGTTTCGACCTCGGCCAGCGTCTGGTCCTCCTTGACCTCGTCCCCTTCTTTGATCAACCACCGGACGATCTCACCCTCGGTGATGCCTTCCCCGACATCGGGGAACCTGAATTGTCTGGCCATGATTACGACTCCATGATTTTCTTGATCCCAGCCGCAACCCGCTCCGGACTGGGGTAGTAGTAATCCTCACCCTTCGCCAGGGGGACCGTGATATCCTGTCCCGTGACGCGAAGGATGGGAGCTTCGAGTTGGAAGATCGCCTTCTCGGCCACGAAAGCGGCAATCTCGGCGCCCAGGCCGCACGTCTTAGGTGCCTCGTGGACAACCAACAAACGGCCTGTCCGCTTGACCGATTCGAGGACGGTCTCCCGGTCGAGTGGCTCCAGGGTCCGCAGGTCGATGATCTCGGGGAAAAGGCCGTCCTTTTCGACCATAAAACTCCGGCAAAGTTCAGGGCCTCGCTGAAATCGCCTTCCGAGGTGGCCCCGTCGCCGAAATAGGCGACGGCGGCGGCCGCTTCCTTCCTGGACTTCATGGCCATGGCGCAGCCGACGGCATGGGGGAGGTGGGACCCGACCGGGACCGAGATGGTGAAGATATTCAGGTCTGCTGGGATATGCATCCCTTCCTCGTTTCCCATCCAGTAGAGATAGTAGTGTTTAAGGGGCAGGCCGAGTGTGACGTAAGTTCCCAAGTCACGAAAATAGGGGAAGACCCAGTCCTTCGCCTGAATGGCGAAGGCCGAGCCGACCTGGCAGGCTTCGTGGCCGAGGCTGGGCGCGAACGTCCCCATGCGCCCCTGGCGTTGTAGCTTCATGGCCTTGAGGTCGGCGGCGCGGGTTGTGGCCATCAGGCTGTAGATTTTTTGCAGGTCGGTCCCGGAGAGCTTCGGCTCCCACTCAGGGTTTGCCTGTCCGTTTTCCCCCAGGACCTGGAACCTTTCACCCTTAAGGGGGTCGAATTTCCCGATCATCGGACGATCTCCTCAGTTGATAACAGTAAAGCCGGAAAAACAACCGCGAGTTCGCGGCCTGCTGTGGAAGCAGCCGGCCCTGTTAACTCTGGTTGAGAGCCCAGTCTTTAAGCTTCTCGTAGGGCACTTCGCCGCAGAGGACGGCGCTCGTGTCGGGGTTGAAGAAGGTCGGAGTCCTCAGCTGTCCGCCGCACTTGGGGGCGATGACCGGGCGATAGGACCTCATCAGATCGGCGTTCTTCTCGTCATGCCAGACTTCGAGCTTCTCGAAGTTGATTTTTTCTTCTTTTTCCAGCCTGTCCACGTGGGGCATCATGGCCCTGCAGTGCGGACACTCCCGGGCATGAAACATGATCAGTTTGCTCATTTCTTCCTCCTCACAAACAGCCCGCACCAGCACTCGCCATCCGCTTTGTCCTTATAGGTCTCATGGATAATGAAGTTGCAGGGACAGACGAGCTTCAGGTCCCCGTTGAAATCCTTGGTCCTCAGGCGGCAGGGGCAGTACTTGAAGCCGTGGTTCTGTTCGTTGGCGAACACCCCATCGAAGAGCGTCTCGACCTTGGCCGTATCCGGGTTGACCTGGAACTCGTTCTTCTCGGCAAACCTCTCGATGGCCTGCCGGAACTGCGCTTTCGTCATTGTCGTCTTTGTAGGCCCCATGATTCTTTCGGCCTCCCCGGAAGAGATCTCGACATAGGCGTTCTTGACGAGACAGGTAGGACAGACCTCAGGCGGCTTGACTCCGTAGTGGATGTCGTTACAGACGTAGCAACGCCAAAACTTTTTCATCAGATCAACTCCGGTTCAGTGGGTCAGAAGACGACTGGCGGGCCGCTCAGACGGACTTGGCTGTTTCCTGCTCGAGTTCCGATTTCCGCGTGCAGTAGTAACCGTTCTTTAGCGCCATGTCTTTATAGACGGGACACTTGGGACAGTCGCAGCCTTTTTCCTGGGTGATCACCTTGCTCTGGCCGACGAGCGGGTGGCAGAATCCCTTTTCCGTCTCCTCGGGCACGTAGCTCGGGCAGGTCTGGCAGAGGCACATCCCCTTGACCATCGCCATCTTCTCTTCGAATTCGGCGATCATAGCCGTGGCTTCTTCATCGGTCTTGCCCATCTGCTCGAAGAGAAGCTTTTTGATGATGTCCTTCTGGCTCATCTCGGCAGGGGCCTCGGTGGCGGGTGCCGAAGCGACGGGTTCCATGGCCGGGGCCTCTTCCTTTTTCTTGCAGGACGTGAGCCCGAAGTAGGCCAGGGCCATCCCCAGCAGGCCGCAGCCGCTCTTCTCGACGAAATCCCTTCTCTTCATAGAGCCTCCTTCCAAAAAAACTATGAATATCTTACTATTCTTACTATTCTTATCGGAAAATGTCCATTGTTTTCTAGGTTCTGCCCGCGTTTCCGGTCAAATCATGCTCCTCTCCAGGCCGCGGCCCATTTTTCGGCTTGCCCTTGGCCGGGCGAATGGCAAAGAGGGTATGCTAAAGCGTTTTTAAATAGGCGATCAGGTCAGCTAACTCCTGGTCGGTCAACCCGGCAAATGAGGGCATGCTAAAGGCCGGATGGATGAGTTGCTGCCGAATATTTTCTTCAGTCACCGGCTTGCCGCTGTGCGGCAGCGAGGACGCCGTGAACAATCCTTTGAGGCCGGGACCCTGCCTGTTTTCTTTCCTGTTGGAGTAATGGCAGGAAGCGCACAACCGGGCGAAAAGAGAGGCTCCGCTTTCAACCCTTCGGTCGACACCCGGGGTCGGATTCTGGGCGGAGGAAGCGACGGGCGGGGAGATGACCTCGCCGGGGACGGGCTCGGAGGCGGCCACCCTGAGGAAAAAGAATGCCGCCATCGAGAACATGACAAGGGAAAGGACAAAGATGGTCAATCCTAGAGCCGGCATCAGGCGGAGGAACTGCCGGTAGAAGCGAACGATCAGCACCTTCAAGAAGAACACGGCCAAAAGAAAAAGGCCGATGAATCCATGGATAACGGCCCGCAAGGGGAGCGAATCTCCTTGGCGGACCACGATGCTGATTCCCAGGGCGCTTAAACCGAGAAGAAGCAGGGCGAAAAGATATCCGGCCAGCCGATGGAGCCGGCGCAGCCTCTCGGGGCTCGTCTTCTTTTCCGGACGTCCCATCAGGATCAGCATGGAAAGGGCGGCAGACAGAGCAAAAATGAGAAAGACCACCGCGACGATCGATTTCACAAGATAGACCGTCACTTTCTTCTATCCCTCTCCATTCCGTCGCGGCATATATCGCCGGCCCAAAACCGCTCAATCGAGATGATAGTTGGGGGCTTCCTTGGTGATCATGACGTCGTGAACGTGGCTCTCCCGCAGGCCGGCCGAAGTGATCTTGATGAATTTCGCTTTTTTCTGGAGATCTTCGATAGTGGCGCAGCCGGCGTACCCCATGCCGGCCTTGAGGCCGCCCACCATCATCTGGACGATCCGGGCCGCGCTCCCCTTGAAAGGGACCCGTCCTTCGATGCCTTCGGGCACGAGCTTGCTCTCGCTCAGCGGCGAATCCTGAAAGTAGCGGTCCCGGCTCCCTTCTTTCATCGCTTCGATCGATCCCATGCCGCGGTAGGTCTTGTAGGAACGGCCTTGATAGATCACGGTCTCGCCGGGCGATTCGTCGGTGGCGGCGAGCAAGTTCCCGAGCATCACCGTGCTGGCTCCGGCGGCGATGGCCTTGGTGATGTCGCCGGAGAACTTGACGCCGCCGTCGGCGACCACCGGGATCCCCTGGGGATTGGCGATCTTGTAGATGTCAGCCACGGCGGTGACCTGGGGCACGCCCGCCCCGGTGACAATCCGGGTGGTGCAGATCGATCCCGGCCCGACGCCGACCTTGACGGCGTTCACCCCGAGGGCGATCAAATCCGCGGCGGCCTCGGGGGTCCCGATATTGCCGGCGATAAGCTCCTGAGTGGGATACTTCGCCCGCAGACTTTTGACCGTATTCAGGACCCGCTGGGAATGGCCGTGGGCCGTGTCCACGATCAAAACGTCCACCTTGGCCTGGATGAGCGCCGCGGCCCTCTCCATGGTGTCCACGCCGACGCCGACGGCCGCACCGACGCGCAGGCGGCCGAGATCATCCTTGGCGGCGTGGGGATACTGGATGCGTTTGAGGATGTCCTTGTAGGTGATCAGCCCTTTGAGATGGAAATCCTCGTCCACCATCAGGATCTTCTCGATCTTGTGCTTGTGGAAGAGCGTCTCGGCCTCTTCGAGCGAAGTCCCGAGGGGGACGGTGACCAGATCCTTGGTCATTACTTTCTCGACCGCCAGTTGGAGACGGGTCTCGAAGCGGATGTCCCGATTGGTGATGATCCCCAGCAGCTTGTTGTTCTCATCGGTGATGGGGAGGCCGGAGATCTTGTATTTATGCATCACCTCGATCGCTTTGTAGATCTTTTCCTGCGGTCTGACCGTGATCGGGTCGACGACCATGCCGCTCTCGTGGCGCTTGACCTTGTCGACTTCTTCGGCCTGGATGGCGATCGGCATGTTCCGGTGGATGACCCCGATTCCTCCCTGCTGGGCGAGAGTGATCGCCATCCGGGATTCGGTGACCGTATCCATGGCCGCGCTGACGAGCGGAATGTTGAGCCCGATGTTCTGGCTCAATCGCGTCGTCACATCGGCATCGGCCGGAACGATGGTCGATTTGGCGGGAAGGATCAAAACGTCGTCGAAAGTCAGGCCTTCCTTGATTTTAGGCTCCAGCATATTCCCTCCTTCAGCGGGCCTTGTGTTTTTTCCTTCCCTTGGGGATCAAGGAGCGGGCCTGGCGTGCCCGCGGAGCGGCGGGAGCGCCCTGGGGCTGCCGATAGTAGAGAGGCTGCTGTTTCCTCTGCTGGGGAAGCTCCTCCTGGACGACCGGCTGGATGAGGAAGAGATAGCGGACGGATTCCTCCTCGATCCGGTCCATCATGGCCTGGAACATGTCGTAGCTTTCCTTCTTGTACTCCACGAGCGGGTCGCGCTGTCCGTAGCCGCGCAGCCCGATGCCCTCCTTGAGATAATCCATGCCCAGCAGGTGATCCTTCCACTGGGAATCGATGACCTGAAGCATGATGATGCGTTCGAATTCCCGCATCCGGGCGGGAGAGAGGATTCCCTCCTTCTCTTCGTAGGCGGCGTTGAGGGTGGCGACGAGCTTCTCCCGCAGCTCATCGTGGGTGAGGGTCCCCCAGTCGAACCGCAATTCGTCCAGGTTGATGCCGAACTGGGTTCCCAGGGCCTGCTTTAAGGCCTCGACGTCCCAGTCTTCGGGATTCTTTTCCTTGTTGGCGTAGCTGTCCAGGTGCCATTCGACCAGCGTCCCGATCAGCTCCTGGACGTAGGATTTCATGTCCTTGCCCTCGAGGATCTCCTTGCGCATTTTGTAGATGGTCTCGCGCTGCTTGTTCATGACGTCGTCATACTCGAGGAGGTGCTTGCGGATGCTGAAATTCTGCCCTTCCACCTGCCGCTGGGCTCTTTCGATGGCCCGGCTGACCATCTTGTGTTCGATGGGGACGCCTTCGCTCATGCCGATGCGGGCCATCAAGCCCGAGATCCGCTCGCTGCCGAAGATCCGCATCAGGTCGTCCTCAAGGGAAAGATAGAAGCGGGAGGAGCCGGGGTCTCCCTGCCGGCCGGCCCGGCCGCGGAGCTGATTGTCGATCCGGCGCGCCTCGTGCCGCTCTGTGCCAAGGATATGGAGTCCCCCCATGTCAACGACCTTGTTGTGCGCATCTTCGGTGACTCTGTTGGCATCGGCCAGGGCCTTTTCCCATTGCTCCTGGGTGGCCTTAAGCGGGTCGATCCCCGATTTTTGGAGCTGCTCCCGGGCCATGAACTCGGGATTGCCGCCGAGCAGGATGTCCACCCCGCGGCCGGCCATGTTGGTGGCGATGGTCACGGAGCCGATCCGGCCGGCCTGGGCGATGATGGTGGCTTCCATCTCGTGGTACTTGGCGTTGAGAACGACGTGCTTCAGACCCTTGCGCCGGAGCAGGTTGCTCAGGAGTTCGGATTTTTCTATGGAGACCGTCCCGACGAGGACGGGCCTCCCCATTTTGTTCAACTCGACGATCTCGTCGAGGGCGGCCTCCCATTTTTCCCCGGACGTCCGGAAGATCACATCGGAGTGTTCGGTCCGGATGAGCGTCTTATTGGTGGGAATCTCGACGACATCCAGCTTGTAGATGTGGTGAAATTCGGTGGCCTCGGTGGCGGCCGTGCCGGTCATGCCGGCCAGCTTCTCGTACATGCGGAAGTAGTTCTGGAAGGTGATCGAAGCCAGGGTCTGGTATTCCTCCTCCACCCGGACCTTTTCCTTGGCCTCGAGGGCCTGGTGCAGACCGTCGCTGTACCGGCGCCCCGGCATCAGGCGGCCGGTGAATTCGTCGACGATGACGACCTTGCCGTCCTGGATCATGTAGTCCACGTCGCGCTTGAAAAGGTGGTGGGCCTTGAGGGACTGATTGATGTGGTGAACGAGGTCCATGTTGGTCAGGTCGTAAAGGTTGGTGACCTTGAGGAACCTCTCCGCCTCGGTGACACCGTCCTCCTGGATGGAGACGGTCCGCGTCTTCTCATCGACCTTGAAGTGTTTCTCTGAGTGAAGGCGCCTCACGAGGTTGTCAACCTTATAGTAAAGGGCCGTCGATTCCTCGGTCGGCCCGGAGATGATCAGCGGCGTGCGGGCCTCGTCGATGAGGATGCTGTCTACCTCGTCGACGATAGCGTAGTGGTGCTTTCTCTGGACGAGGTCGGTGAGCCGGAACTTCATGTTGTCCCGGAGGTAGTCGAACCCGAACTCGTTGTTCGTCCCGAAGGTAATGTCGCAATTATAGGCGTGCTTGCGGTCGGCGTCATTCATCTCGTGCTGGATCGTCCCCACCGAGAGGCCGAGGAAATTGTAGATGGGACCCATCCATTCCGTGTCGCGCTTGGCTAAATAGTCGTTGACGGTGACGATGTGGACGCCCTTCCCTCCGAGGGCGTTGAGATAGGCGGGCAGTGTAGCGACCAGAGTTTTCCCTTCGCCCGTCTTCATCTCGGCGATCTTGCCCTGGTGGAGGACGATGCCGCCGATGAGTTGGACATCGAAATGGCGCATCCGAACGGTGCGGCGGGCGACCTCACGGACGACGGCAAAGGCTTCGATCAGGATATCGTCCAGGTCGGCTCCCTGCTTCAATCGCTCTCTGAATTCGCCGGTTTTAGCCCGGAGCTCAGCATCGGAGAGGGCCTGGATGCGGGGTTCGAGTTGGCTGATGGCGGCGGCGAGCGGCTGGAGCTTCTTCAGGTCCCGTTCATTCTTGGTCCCGAAGACTTTAGTGATCAGCCACTTTAACATTTTCTATTTATTATCAGAAAGTTCCCTATCTGTCAATTTGGAGAGGTCCCCCGAAGAGCCACCCTTTCAAGAGTGGTACTTCGAAGGACGTCCCCGTTTTCTTTTGATCTTATTTTTTCCCCAGGAGCTCATCCACCAGCGCGTTGGCCTCATAGACCTTGAGCAGCGCCTCGATGATGCCCTGGCCGTGAACCATGACCGAGCGGGGGATATCTTCTCTGTAGACGAAGTTGTTGGGAAGGGACTGGATGTTGCCGTCGAACAGGACGCCCACGACCTCGCCCTTCCGGTTGACCACCGGAGAACCCGAGTTGCCGCCGATGGAATCCACCGTGGCCACAAAATTGAGCGGCAGAGACAGCTTGAGGGCCGGTTTTTTCCGGAGGAAGCTCGGGGCCAGCTCGTAGGGGGGTTGGTTGCCGTTCTTTTCGGACTTCTCGTAAAGCCCCTTGAAAGTCGTCTGGAAGGCGACTTTCTGGCCATTCTCGACGTACCCCTTGACGACGCCGAAGCTCAGTCGCGGCGTCCCCGTGGCGTCCGGAGGTACCGACGTTCCCTTGAGCTTGAACAGCGCCCGGGCAATCAGGGCGCCGTTGCGGGCCTCGACCGCGGCCACCTCTTTTTCATGGCGTGCCCGCAGGCCTCTGGCGACCGGATCGACGAGCAGGGCCAGCTTGATCATCGGGTCATTGGAGAGGTAGATCTCCTCAGGCTTGGCCTGCATATATTTTTTCCGGACATCAATGTCTTTGAGCTTGGTCTGGCCGACCAGCTCTCCGGCGACGTCCTGCGGCGAGCGGGTGGCCAGAAGGCACTTCACTTCCCACGAGGTCTCCATGTCCTCACGGAGCTGGGCGAGCGAGTCGGCCAGCTTAACGATCTCGAACTCATCGTAAAGGGGAGCGGGGGAGAGGATGGTTCGCTCGACCGACGACAGGTTGGAATCCCTGTATTCCCGGAGGCGTTCCTCATTGGGCTTGGATTTTTCTACCGCTAGGCGCACGAGCGACCGGGCGATCCGGAAATAGCTGGTGTTGAACGCCGTCCCTCTTTCGAAATAGGCATAGGGCTTATAAAAAGAAGCGTAGCTTTTCTGTGCCTCGGCGATCTCATCCCAGGCCCGGCCGAATTCCTCGGCCATTGCCGGGTCCTTCCCGATCTCATCCCGGAATGCCCGCTCTTCCTGGGACTTTTTTTCCATCAATTTTTGATCGAGGAGACCCGATTGATAGCCGCCGATGGCCTTAAGGCTGTTCTCAATGCCGAAGAGCGTCCGCAGGGCGATCCGGGATTCCTCGGGCCCTTTCTTGCTGTACTCGGCGAGCAAGGCCCGGCGCCGATTGTTCGTCCCGATCATGAACGGGTAGCCGACATCGCGCAGAAACTCGAGCTGGGAGAGGGTCAGGAGGCGGCCGGTTGACCCCGGATTGCCGGAGGCGAAGACGAGGTCGCCTTCTTTGACCGGCTGATTCGCCCAGCGGAGAAAAGGCGAGGTCTGAAGAGGCTGATCGTTCTCATAGACCCGGAAGAAGGTGACGTCGAGGTCGTAGCGCGGGTAGGTGAAATTGTCGGGATCCCCCCCGAAAAATGCCATCGCGTACTCGGGTGCGAAAACAAGCCGGATATCTGTATAGACCTTGTACTTGTAGAGATGATAGAGGCCGCCGGCGTAGAGACTGACCACCTGACAGCGCAGGCCGGTTTGCTCCGAGGAGTCTTTTTCGAGGGTGGCGATGAATTTTTCCCGGGCGGCGGCTGCATCGGCCGGACTCTGACCGGATTTTTCTGAGGCTCTGACGCGCTCGGTAATATCCTCGATTCCCTGCAGGACGAGGAATTCCATCCCCGGGCATTTCAATTCTTCCACCCGGGTCCGGGCGTAGAAACCCGTCTTCATCAGGTCCCGCTCCTTGGTGCTGAGGTTCTGGATCGCTCCAGCTCCGACATGGTGGTTGGTAAAAACAAGGCCGGCTCCCGAAACAAAGGATGCCGAAGCGCCGCCGAGCCTAATGGAGGAAAGCTGCAGGTGGTTCAGCCACTCCGGCTCGGGGGTGAATTCATATCTGGCTTTGAGCAGTTCCGTGGGGGGCATATTGAAGAGCCACAGCCCCTCGTCGGGAAACAGGGGCAGGAGAAAGATCAGCAGAAGAATCGAGACTAAAGCGGTTCTTTTGATGGTTCGCATAGGGCCTCCTGGATGGGTCTGGAAAAGCGTCATATTAGCACAATTGCCCGTCTGGCGGAAGCGCAGTTGATTTTCTCCCCGGCTTGCGTTAGTATGATACTGAGAATCATTCTCAATTAGAAAGCCGATAAAGGACCGATAAATGATCAGTTTGGCGCAGGCGCCGCGAGGCCGACAGCTGAAAATCGTGCAGATCGAGGGCGGGGAGGGGGTTCGCCGCCGTCTGTTTGCCCTGGGGTTCCATAAGAATGACCTGATCGAAGTGAACGCCCATGGAATCTTCCGGGGACCGCTTCTGGTCAGGAACCTGACCGCCGACACGAGTGTTGCCTTGGGCAGAGGCATCGTCACCAGGATCATGGTGGACATCGTCTCCGATGAAGGATGATGCTCCGACTGTTATATTTCTGGGGCAGCCGAACAGCGGCAAGAGCACGCTGTTCAATGCCATCGCCGGCCCCAAGGCGCTGACTTCGAATTTCCCGGGCACGAGCTGCAAACACACCCACAGCCAGGTCAACATCGAAGGGCGGCTTCTCAATGTCGTCGACCTGCCCGGGGCATATTCGTTGAACCCCTCGGACCCGGCCGAGAAGGTCATCCTCACGCATCTCTTCCAGGAAAAGCCAGACCTGGTCATTAA
Organism: Candidatus Aminicenantales bacterium; assembly: GCA_049287565.1. Taxonomy (GTDB): domain Bacteria; phylum Acidobacteriota; class Aminicenantia; order Aminicenantales; family UBA8522; genus UBA8522. Next base: position 1,266 of record JBAQGA010000169.1, on the reverse strand, counting down.
TGTCGTCGATGCCTCTATCCTAGGGAGAAGCCTAGAGCTGACTATCGAGCTTCTGGAGCTCGGCTTTCCCATGATCATCGCCCTGAATATGGTCGACCTGGCGGAAAAAAAGGGAGTCCACATTGACTCCGAGAAGCTGGGAAAGCTACTAGGAGTGAAGGTCATCCCCACCATCGCTTCTCACGGCCGGGGGATTAAAGAGCTCCTGGAAGCGGCCTTTCATTGTTTGGGCGAGTGGAGTCCCGTGTCTGTTCCACGATGGTCCGGAGACATCGAGGAAGAGGTCGGCCGGCTGGCCTCAAAACTTCCTCCTGACATCGTCGTCGCCGGAAATCCCAGGTTCACGGCGATCAAGCTGATCGAGGCGCACGAGGTGTTCTGTCTTGAGTTCCTGAGTGAGGCCGACCCGGGACTTCAGAGAGAACTTGTCCTGGCCAAGGCCCGGATCGAAAGCAAGCGTCAGGCTCCAGCTTACGAAGTCATTGCGGCCGAGCGCCATCACTTGGCCCTCAAGATATTCGAGCAGAGCAGCCGCGTCCGCCGGGGGAAGCGGTTGAGCTGGGAACAGCGGATCGACGACATCATCATGCATCCCATCCTCGGCTATCCCATTCTGGTTGCCGTCTTCCTCGCCTTTTTCTTTCTCATATTCAAGATCGGCAATCCGTTGGAAGGGATTCTGCTCGGCCCATTGGGACAGCTGAGGACGGCCCTCTCTGGCTGGTTGGGGACGGGCCTGATCTTCCATCTCGCAGACGGTATTATCCAGGGGATTGGCGGCGGCGTAGCGATTGTCCTGCCCTATTTCGTCCCGCTTCTCTTTTTCATGGCCTTTCTCGAGGACCTGGGTTATCTCTCAAGGGCCGGCTTTCTCCTGGACACTTTCATGCATCGGATCGGCCTGCACGGGAAATCGGTATCCCCGTTCGTCCTGGGATTCGGCTGCAACGTCCCGGCCATTCTCTCCACCCGGATCCTCGAGTCCCGGCGCGACCGGGTGATCACTTCACTTCTCATCCCTTTTATTCCGTGTTCCGCCCGGACGACCATCGTGCTGGCGCTCGTCGCCTTCTTCCTGGGACCTGTCTATGCTCTCGGCTTCTATTTCTTCAATATCCTCATCGTGGCCGTGATCGGCCGTCTGTTGTCATTCTTCTTCAAAGACCCCTCCCCGGGGCTCATCCTGGAGATCCCCTCGCTCAAGGCGCCCTCTCTGGCCAATATGGGCCGGAAGACCTATCTCCAGCTCAAGTATTTCGTCAAGTT
>JBAQGA010000168.1:0-26741 GCA_049287565.1 Candidatus Aminicenantales bacterium | reverse complement strand
CAGCTGGAAAAAAAGCCGGCGAGCAGAAAGATAATCCCGAAATGAATGATAGGTGATGGGAATAACAGCTTGCGGTGTTTCATGATTTTACCCTCTCTTTCATTCCAGTTTCCTAGAATCGCTATATCTTGATGAATATTTTCTTTCTGTAAAGCGGCGTCGCAAGGCCCTCCTCAGGTCGTATCCCCCTCATATAAGAAAAATCGGCCCGTCTGTCAACAGAAGGGCTTAGGCCAGGGATCCGATTTGGCCATTTGGGGAAGGATCAGTCGGTCCGCTTGAGAACGATCAGGGTCATGTCGTCGAAGGGATCGACTCCGCTCGTAAAGGCGCAAAGCTCGGCGTTCACTTTGGAGATGATCTCTGCCGCCGGCTTCTTGGCGTTTTTCTTCAGCAGGCTGATGAGGTTGTTCTCGCCGAAATCTTGATTGGCGCTGTTGCGGGCATCCGTAATCCCGTCGGTATACAGGACGACCGTTTCCGCCTTATCCACAGTCACCTCAGCGACATCGTAGGAAACGGAAGGGAACATCCCCAGGCAGAAGCCGGTGGGGTCGAGACGACGGACTTTGCCGTCCTTGCTGAAGATGATGGGCGGATTATGGCCGGCGTTGACGTAGCGGAGTTGGCCCGTCGTCATGTCCAGATCGCAAACGAAACAGCTGATGAAGCGGTTGGAGGCCGAGCTGCTGTGAACGAAACCGTTGAGTTTTCCGGCGACGGTTTCCAGCCGGAATTGAGGCCCGATCTCGGCGATGAGGGCGGCCCGGAGCGAGGCCATGAGCAGGGCCGCGCTGATGCCCTTCCCCGAGACATCGGCGACGATGATCGCCAACCGGCAGGGATCGATGGAGACGAAATCATAATAGTCGCCGCCGACCTGGTTGCAGGGAACGAACGTCCAGGCGATGTCGAGCCGATCACAGACCGGGTTCTTTTTGGGCAGGAAATCCTTCTGAATTTGGGCGGCCAGGGCGAGTTCCTTCTGGAACTTTTCGACTTCGATCGCCTGTTCAATGGCCCGGGCGTTCTCGATCTTGACCGCGGCCAGGTTGGAGAGAAGCGTCAGCATCCTCAGGTCGTCCTCGGTGAACTGTTCGAGCAGCGAGATGCGGTCGGAATAGATCACGCCGATGATCTCCCGATTGTTCCAGAGAGGCACGCACATAGCGCTGTGGATGTTCGATTTGATGATGCTGTCCTTCATCTTCAAACGGTCGTCGGTCTGGGCATCTGCGGTCAGGACCGAGGAGTGATTGTCCAGGACGAGGCTGATGATGCTCTGGCTGACCAGGATCTTCTGGCGGAGGAGGTTCTTGTTGTTGATGCGGGGAACCTTGGCGATCATCTGGGGAGGGTTTCCTTCTTTGAGCATCAGGACCCCCCTGTCCATGGGCAGATACTCGGAAATCAAGTCCATGATCCGCTCCAGGAGCTCGTGCAGCGGCTGATGAAGGACGAGCGCTTTGCTCACCTCGTTGAGCACGGCCATGGACTTGTAATCGGATTTGATCCTCAGGAAATCGGCCGGCGTGGCCAGGGACTGGATGGTCGTATCGATGTCCTGTTTTTTCAGGATATCCTTGAGCGGAATGATGGTGTTAATGTTGCGCGAACCCTGGATGACCTCGGTGACCTCGACGTTGCTCGACAGTTCCTTGTCGTAGATGATCCGCGTCGAACCGACCAGGATCTCGTCCCCCCTTTTGAGCTCGATCTCGCCCTGGACTTTCTTGGCGTTGAGGAAGGTCCCGTTCTTGCTTCCGTTATCCCGGACAACGTACCCCCCGTCGGCGGGCGAAATGACGGCATGGTGTCCGGAAGAGAAGGGATCGGGAAGGGCCAAGTCGTTGTCTTCGGACCGGCCGATCGAGACCTTTTCCCGCTTAAGCGTATACCAAAACGAATCCCCCTTCTTTGGATAAATAAACAGTCTTGGCATCGCCGGCCCTCAGGCAGATTATACTATTGTTACGGTCGGCACTTCAAGTCAGGACGGATTTTTCGGCGGCCCTGATCATCTTCCGGCTGATCCTGGCCTTTTCTTCCAGGGTAGTGTCCTCGATCAGGGGGATGAGGAGCTCTTTCAGCTCCCTTTTCAGGATGTTGTCGAGCAACTCCACCGAATAGTCCAGCGCCTTTTTCGTCCCGACGAGGATGTTCTGGTAGGCCCTGACGATGTCCTCCTGGGAATAGATGAGGCCGAGCAGCTCGAAGATCTGCTTCATGGTTCGGGAGAGGCTGTTCTCCAGGTCCCGCGTGAGCATTTCCTTCTTGCGGTCCGCCCGGACGTCGTGGATCTGGAGGATCAGGAGATAGCATTTCTTTATCAGAGAGACGATCTTCAAGTGGACGGTCTTCGAGGAGACGCGGATAGCGGGGCTGTTCGACACAAGACGGTGAAGCGCTTCGATGAGCTCCGCTTCCAACTCCGTCGTTTCTTTTGCTAGCTCCATTGTCAAGATGTCGGCCGCTCTCTGGGACCCCGTCTTGGCGAGGAGGTCCGGTATGGCCTGGCGAATCCGGATGTCCTCCTGGGGGTCGCTCAGGTAATCCTTCAGGGTCCCGACGATCGATTCCCCGTAGGACCGGAGCGCCTGGGCGGCGGCTTCCCGGATAGAGGGATGGCCTAAGTGCCCGACGAGCAGGGGGACAAACTCTCGTCTCTTCAGCCGGCCGGCGCTCTCGGCGGCGTAGCGGATGACCTCGGGAGACGAATCCCGGAGCAGCTTCTTCAGCTCCTTAATTATCGGCGCCTGCGGGCTTATCATCCCGATGATCTTGGCCGCCTCCATCCGGGAGACCTCGGCCCGGCTCCCCTTCTCCCTTCCCGCCTTCTGGATCTGTCCCTTGATCAGCTCTTGGTAGACATCCAACGACATGATTTCCTTGACCTGGGCATCCAGGGCCTCGGGCTCCAGAGAATCGTCGATCTCGGGCAAGAGGCTCTCGCCGGAGACATCCAGCAGCGCGTCCATGGAGCGGGCCCGAATCTCATCACTCTTGATCGCGATCAGGCTCTTGAGTTCTGGGCTCAGCTTTTCTTTCTTGATCAGGTCGAACAGGTTCATGGCATAGAGGACCGAGCTCCGTTCTCGGCTTTGCAGGGTATCGAAGACCAGCTTGGTCATGTCGATGTCGATCTTCTCAGTGATGAGCTTGTCGGCGTCCCGCCATTTGATGTGCAGGTTGTTCTTGACGATGGTGACATATTCTTTGGTGACTCGGAAACCGAACCAGATCCAGATAAAAATGAAGACGATGATGATCAGGCTGACATCCCGGAGCAGGCTAACATCATGGACGGAGAGGTCGATAAAGGCGGAAACGACGATCAGCACCAGTCCGGCCAGTCCGTCGGCGAACTTGTTGAGGAACATGTCGATGAAAACCTTGGCTTTATATTTGATATCCGGCGGGACGGGGATATAGAGGATTTCCCGGACCGATTGGGACAGGGAATGGGAGAGGCTTTTATCCGTGCCCTTCAAGGCCACGGCGTAGATGACCATCCCGGCGGCCGGGATGAAGAAAATGGAGATCGATCCGGCGAGCAGCAGGACCGGCAGGATGAGGAGGGCGACTCGCATCCCGAAATTTTTGAGGATCCGGGAAGTCAGGAAGACATTGAAAAGATAGGAGATGACAAGAATGCCGAGATAGAATGAACCCAGGAAAGACGTTCGGGCGTCCTTGACCGGAAAGGCGATCTCGGCCGCCGACTTGAACTGGAAATCCACCAGGTTGGAGACGATGATTCCGGCGACGATCAGCCCGCTCAGAAGAAGAAGGAAACGGTTCTTCCGGAGCAGCGCCAGGCTCTGGACGAAGCCCACTTTTTCCCTCCTGGCTGAGTGCTCTTTGTCGCCCTCCTTGGCCTCTTTCCGCGGGATCCTCTGAACAAGGAAGACGATCAGGATGCAGGGGACGAGGAGGAGCGAACCGGCCAGGATCAGGCCTTCACTCCCCAGATGCAGTCTCGCTTGCGAGAGCGCCACGAGCGAACCGGCGATCCCCCCCAGAAGGCCTCCGTTGACGAGGAAGCCCACCTTTCTCTTGACCTCGCGGAGGCTGAAGAGGTCGTTGACGAAGATCCAGAACTGGGTGATCGTCGTGACCATTAGGATGTCTCCCCAGGAGTATAAAAGAAGAAAGGTCCACGGCCACGGTGAGGGGCCCCGGATGAACAGCCAAAAAGCCAGCCCGCTAACGACGAACAATCCCAGAGATATGGACAAATAAAGCGGCCTGTTGACTCTTCTCAAAAGACGGGAATTCAGAGAGACCGCCAAGCCCATGAGAATGGCCGTCAGCAGGAACGCATAGGGAAGCCTGCTTTTAGAGAGAGAATCCAGGAACAGCGATTCCTTGGCGGGCTTAACCATGTAGATCGAGAAGGTGACCGAAGCGAAATAGACGAACATCAGGGCGGAGAGCGGCGCTGACGACGATCCTCTAATCCTGGCCATGTCTTTCCTTCCTCACCCTGAGATTGGCCAGGAGATGACGGCATTTTTTCGTTTTTTCTTCCGGGGACAGGTCCTCGACTAGGGGGAAGACGATCTCCCGGATTTCCTTTTCCAGGACATTGTCCAGAAGCTCCAGGGCATAGGCGACCGAATCCTTGGTCCCGTTCTTGAGGTTCTGGTAAGCCTTGATCATATCTTCGCGGGTATAGACGAGACCGAGGAGTTTGAAGACGTTCCAGAGGGAGTCGGCCATCCTCTTTTCCCGGCAGGCGGCGGTCTCTTGCTCTCCGTCCCGGTCGTCGTCGGGTTCAACCAGCCGCCGGCAATAGGATTGGATCTCCAGGAAGATCCTCGGCATGATGAGCTCTTTGGAAAATCGGATCCTTGAGTCGGAGCTCCGGATACGGTCCAGGGCATCGATGATATCGTCGACGATCTCCCCCGCTCCGGCCAGCTCCCAGATCAGGAAATCGGCCGCCTCCTGGGTACCTATACCCGCCAGAACTGAGGCCACGGACTTCTTGATCTCCGGGTCTTCGCTTTTGTCGGCCAGGTAATCGGCCAACATGCCGACGATCCGGGGGCCGAATTTGCGGAGAGCCGCCGCGGCATCCTCACGTAGGACAGCGCTCTGGAGCATGTTGACCAGGGCGGGAACGTCCTGCCGCCGCTTGAGGGCGGCGGCGCTCTGGATAGCGTAGCGGCTGACTTCGGGAGATCCATCCTCGAGCAGGTCTTCCAGTTTGCCCACCAGCGGCGCCTGGGCCTCCATGAACCCGATGGCTTTGGCCGCCTCCATTCGCGCCGTGAGCGAATCCGGGCCCTTGTCCTCGACTGTTTTATCGAGATAGACTTTCATCGCCTCCTGGTAGACATCCAGGTTCATGATCTCCAGGACCTCCTTTTTCAACACCTCCTCGCTCAACTCATCTTCCACCTGCGGCCCCAGCCCTGTCTCCGACTGCTCGAACAGGCTCCCCAGGGAGGCCGCCCGGACTTCGTCCGATTTGTAGGAGATTAACTTCTTGACTTCCGGAGTGAGCTTATCCTGACGGATCAGATCGAAGAGATTCATGGCATAGAGAACGGAGCTCCGGTTCTTGCTCTCCAGGGTATCAAAGACCCGTTTGGCGTAGTCGACATCGAGCCGCTGATCGACTAGGCGGTCTCCTCGCTCGTACTGTTTTTGGATCTTCGACTTGACGATATCGGCGTACTCCCCGCCGATCCGAAGGTTGAGGAAGACCCAGACAATGATCAGGGCCAAGACGATCAGGCTGATATACTGGATGGCCCCCTCCGTGCCTCCGGATGCGCTTCCCCTGCGAACGAAAAAGAGGAGCACCATCAGGATGACCGCCCCGAGGCCTTTGGCGAACCGGTTCAGAAACATGTCGATGAAGATCTTGGATTTGTATTTCTGCTCGGGTGAGATCGGTATATAGAGAAGCTCCCGGACGGATTGGTTGAGAGAGTAGGCCAGACTTTTGTCGCTGGCCTTGATCAGGACGGCCGGGACGAGCGGGATGAGGCCGACCAGCGCGGCCGCCCCGATTCCCCCGGCACCGACGAATAGAATGAGCGGATAAAGCAGCAGGGTCAGACGGATGCCGAACGCCCTGATGAGCGGGCTCGTCAGAAGGAGCTGGAAAAGAAAGGCAAAGGCCATTGTCCCGGCATTAAAATAGCCAAAAAACGAGGTCAGGCTGTCTTCCCTGTTGCCTCCCTTGACCGCAGAGTTGACGACGCTGTTGAACTGCCAGTCGATGAGCGTCGAAACGACCAAGGTGACCATCATGATCCCCGCCAAAAGCATCAGGTAGCGGCTTTGCCGTGTCGTCTGGAAGGCATCGCGAAATCCGACCTTCACGGATCGGGCAGTTTCGCCTCCGGCCGCACCGTCGATCTTTTCCGTTTTTTTCCGCTGCCGTCTGAGGACAACAGAAACGACCAGGATGCCCACCCCGAGCATCGCGGCGGCCAGAGGAAGGAGCAGGCCCGGCGCTCTTTTCGCCAGTGTGCCGGCCAGCAATCCCCCGAGGATGGCCCCGAGCTGGGCGCCGCTGCCGATAAAACCGATCAGCCGCTTGGCCTCACGGGGGTTGAAGACATCGTTGACCAGGATCCAAAATTGGGTAACCAGGACGATGGCGAAGATATTCGCCCAGACCCAGAAAACGATGGGGACCCATCCCCATTGCTGCTCGAAAAGCCACCAGAAGAGGACGATGTTCGAAAAAAAGAAGACGAGGCTGATGGTGATCAAGCGCGACCGCGGCAGCTTGACCTGGAGACGGCTGTGGAAGGTGACGATGAAGCCCATCAACACGGCCGTCAAGAAATAAGCTAGGGGAAGCTTCTCATCCCCCAGCCGGCTGAGGTAGCTGGCGTTGCGCAGGCTCTTGATGATGTAATAGGGAGACGTGATGAAAAAGAAGTAGAGGAAAAGCGAAACGGCGATGAGCTCTTCACCGGGTTTGATATCGACGATGCGAGAAAGCCGGGAGCGGAGGCGACTCTTCGCCATGGGCCAATTGTATCAGGAAGAAGGCCCGGCGGCCATCCCTCAGAAAAAGCTCTTCATGGCCGCCTCTTCATCCTCGAAGATGTCGAGGACCTTGGTCAACATCGTCACCTGGAAGATGAGGTAGAGTTTCTTGGATATCCTCACCAGCTTCAGTTTCCCTCCCAGGTTGTGCGTGGAGATGTAGCTCGCCAGGATCTCCCCTACTCCGAAGCTGTCGATAAAATCTACCCGATCGAAGTTCAGGAGGATCTTTCGCTTCCCGGAGTCAAGCTGCTCCTTGACGAGCTGATGGAGCGTCATGTCGGTTATATCCGACCGCTTGATCTCCCCCTCCATATCGAAGATGACGATGTCGTTCTTATGTCTGGCCGAAATCTTCATGTCTCCGTTTCCTCTCTCGACGAGACCTTCTTATCAGCTAATATCAGAAGACGGGGAAAAATGTCAATAAGACAAAGTTTGATTTTTCCGGGCAATTTTGGGACAATAGCCAAAAAATAGGGTTTTTAGGCTAACAGATTTCATCGATAACATGCGAATGCAAGGGGAAACGGAACGAGAGAAAAGGGATGAGGTGCTGAAGTGGCCGGGATGAAACGACGCCCCGCCCTAGCCGGCCGCCGGGATGCCCCTTTCCGCGGAGATATGAACGTCGAGGCGGATTTCGAGAGACTGTCCAGCCTGTTCAAGGATGATGCCAGGCACATGGCCAAGTCTCGCGGCCAGCTGGCCGGGCTGCTTCCGCTGGGGGACAGTGATATCACCACCGACCCGGTCAAGCTCTATCTCCGGGACATGGGAAGCATCTCGCTTCTGACCCGGCAGGGAGAGATCGCGCTGGCCAAGCAAATCGAGAAGGGCCAAAAAACAATCATTAAGACGTTGACCCGCACCCGCCTGCTGATGACAGAGATGTCCTCGCTGGAGGAAACGATCAAACGGGATATCCTGGCCATGCCCGAGATCTTCGACTGCGGGGACGACACGGAAGAACAAAAGTTGGAGGCCCGGAAGAAGAGCTTGATCAAGGCCTTCAGAAAGATCCGGCAGGTTGATTCCGTCCTGGAAAAGATCGCCTCCCGGAAGAAGAACGTCTTCGCCCGTGGCCGCTTGGTCGTCAAGATCATCCATCTCATCGGCCAATTGAACATCTGGCCCGCGCGCCTGGAGACGATCATCGAGCAGATGCGTTCCCGCTTCCAGCATTTCTGCGACCAGGCGGAAGCCCGGGAGGAACTGGAGACAAGCCTGCGCCGCATCAGGGACCGCCAGAAGCGGTCGGAACTCCAGAAAAAACTCGCCGAGGTCAAGAAGCAACTCAGAAGGGGCCATGATGAGCTCGGTATCACCTGTCAGGAGTCCGGGGAGATCCTCCGGCAGATCAGCCTGGGAAAACAACTGAGCGACCGGGCCAAGAAAGAACTCGTCGAGGCGAACCTCCGGCTGGTGGTCTCGATCGCCAAGAAATATACCCATCGCGGCCTGGGATTCCTGGACCTGATCCAGGAGGGGAACATCGGGCTGATGCGAGCCGTAGAGAAGTTCGACTACCGCCGCGGGTATAAATTCTCCACCTACGCGACCTGGTGGATCAAACAGGCCATCACCCGTTCGATCGCCGACCAGGCCAGGACCATCCGCATCCCCGTGCATATGGTCGAGACGATCAACCGGTTGAAGAAGCTCATCCAGACCAGCGTCCAGGACAGAGGGCGAGAACCGACCCACGAAGAGATCGCCCGGAAGATGGGGCTATCGGTCGCCAAGGTGAGGGAGATCATCAAGGCCGCCCAGGAGTCCGTTTCGCTCGACGCGCCCATTGGTGACGAAGAGGACAGCCGGCTCGGAGAATTCATCGAAGATAAGACCGGCCCTTCTCCTGAGGAAGCCGTGATCCATCGCAGCCTGCGGGAACAGATTGAGCAGGCCCTGGACAGCTTGACCGAGAGAGAGGCGGAGGTGCTGAAGTTGCGGTTCGGGCTGCTGGACGGCAAGGAGCACACCTTGGAGGAAGTGGGCGATGTCTTCAAGGTAACTCGTGAGCGCATCCGTCAGATCGAAGCCAAGGCGCTTCGAAAGCTGGAGAGCTTCAGCAAGGGGGGAAAGCTTCGCTCTTTCCTCTCGGAGGTTCAGCCCTGAAGGGCGGCCAGCCGCTTTTTCGCTTCCACCAGCTCGGGGTTCTCTGGGTCGGCATTTTTCCAGAAGTCGAGGAATCTCTTGTACTGCCCGATCGCCTGCTCTTTCATCCCGCTTTTGTCATACAATTCCGCTAGACGGAAATGATACTTGGGATGGACCCAGTTTCGCTCGGGGCGACCCGGGTCGAATGTCGTCAGCTTTTCGTACTCGGAGATCGCTCTGCTGATATCGCCTTTTGCCCTGTAAGCGCGGGCCAGTGCATCCATCGGAAAGGGTTGCACATAAAGCGGCACGATATTCCACGTGGCTGGAGGCCCCCCGAGAGAAGGGCCCTTCTCCAAGACGGCGATGGCTTTATCGACAGAGCCGAGGCGGAGCAAAAGCTCCCCCTCGAATTGTCCACCAAGATAGCGAAAGACTTGCGGTAGGGGTAGGTTCTCGATGTTCTGTATAACAGACTTAAAGCCCGCCAATTTTTTTTCCGCCTCGTCGAGCCGCCCCGTTCCCATGTCGACATACGCATCATAGAAAACGTAAAGCGCTTCTGCATAATCCTTTGCCAAAGGATTGGAAACATTGAAATCGTACCATTGTTTGTAAAGTGGCCGGCTGAGTTCGGGATGCCCCTGTTCGATAAGAATCCAGGCCTTTAACAACCCCGTTGTCACCGCACCCTCTTTTTCCCCCAGGGCGTTGGCCATGGTCACCAATCGGTCGGACTCGGCGGCCGCCTGTTCATACCGGCCCCTCCAGAAGTTAAGGAAAGCCCGATAAAAATAGCCTTGCCCTTTGAGCTGAGCTGAAGGGGCGATGGCGATGTATTGCTCGAACCAATTCATCCCTTCATCGTAATCTTCCTTCAGCGCGAAAATATAGGCCAACGCCGCGGCCGAGCTAAAAAAACCGGGTTTAATCTTCAGCGCTTCCTGGTATTTTGAGATGGCTTCATCCAGCTTGCCCATCCGAAAATACATCTCGGCCATGGAGTCGACCGGGTTGGCGTCGTCCGGGTAAAGACCGGCGTATTTGCCGAATATTTCAACGGCCTTTTCCAGGTCTCCCAGGTCCGCCTCCGAATAGGCCATTTGATTCAGGGCAAGGCCAAAGCTGGGGTCGAGCTCTACGGCTTTCTCAAATTCCCCGACAGCTTCCTGGAGTCGGTTCTGTCCGCGATAATACTGGCCGAACATATGATGGGCGAACTTCTCTTTGGGGTACTTCCGGACAAGTTCCCGAAGGATCGCCAGCTGCTTGGCTCGATCTTTCTCTATCACACCCGCGTAATTGGCCTCGATATAGAGCCTTTCTTTTTCCGAGGTCTTCCCGGAGAGCGCCTTGGCTCTTTCATAGGCTCGATCGCGTTCTTTCGAATTGCCCAGGCCGCCGGCGGCGTAAGCTAAGCCCACATAGGCAACCGCAAATTCGGGGTCGAGGGCAATGGCTTTTTCATAAAGTTTTTTGGCCTCATCGTAATAGAGTTTGTCGAACTGCTCTTGGGCCTTCAGAAAATATTCATACGCCTCCATCGAAGAGGTCGTCAGGTCGGCAATCGGAGTCTGTGAAGCCTTGACCTTGCGGCTGGAAAGCCCGACCCCTCTCGCTATCTCCTTGCTCAACTCTCCGATCTGCTTCTCCAGGATGCTGCCGACTCCCTGACCCTGGGAGCTGGCGCTTTTCAGAAGCGCCTTTGTTTGGACGTCATGCACCTTCACGTCCGTAGCAAACATATCACCGGCCTTAATAAAACTGCCGAGGACGATATTGTCCACTCCATCGCGGCGGCAGAGCTCGAAGCCCAGGTCACTGTCGATGAGTTCGTCATCTGTATGCGCGGCCTGCTTGAGCACATCCCGCATCCGCTCCCAGGTCATGACGCTCAGATATTTGGACTGCTCCAGGCTGGTGATGAGGAGGTTAGGGATGGCTTCTTGAAGGTAATCGTATGCCTTGTCCCCTGTCTGGTTCCGGAAGTTGATTATTGCGATGGACTGTTTGGCCTGGGCTTTTTGAGGCCTGGCGAGCCAAAAAATGATCGCCGTGATGATCACTCCGACGATAACCGCAGCCGGGATCAGGGCTTTTTTCAAGCCGAATGTGACCGTCACTTGCTTGGAAGTGAGTGGCTTCTTGGGGACGACGAGCCGCTCGGTGGTCGGCAACCCCTTTTCAATCTTGACCAGGTCGGCTAGCACTTCGGCCGCGTTCTGAAATCTCTTTGTCTTGTCTTTCTCCAGGCATTTCAGGATCAACCGGTCGAGGTCCTCGGGGATCTGGGGATTGATTTTTCTCGCCTCGGGAGGCACTCCATTCTTATGTTTGTAGGCAACGCTAAAAGGGGTTTCTCCTTCAAAGGGAACCCGGCCGGTCAGCAGCTCAAAAAGGATGATGCCGAGGGCATAGATATCGGCTCTCTGGTCGGCTTCCTGGCCGTCGACCTGCTCAGGAGACATGTACTCCGGCGTCCCGATCATCACTCCGGCCTCGGTTATGCCTTTTGCCTTGACCGAGCGCGCAATGCCGAAATCCATGATCTTGACGTTTCCAGCCTTGTCGATCATGATGTTCTGAGGCTTGAGGTCGCGGTGGACGATGCCCAATCGGTGGGCCTCGGCCAGGCCTTCGCAGACCTGGGCGATGATCGAGACCGTCTTGCCGACACTGAGCTGGCCGACCCGCATGACCGTACTCTTCAGGTCCTCGCCGCTCACATATTCCATGGTGATGTAGTGAGTCCCCTGCTCCCGGCCCAAATGATACATTCGGCAGACGTTCTTATGAGATATCTGGCGGGCCATCTTGAGCTCGTTGCGGAAGCGTTCGATAGTCTGTTCGTCGGCCGCGATCTCCGGCTTGAGGATCTTCAAGGCCACCCTCTCCCCGATCTCGTTATCAAGAGCCTTGTAGACCCGGCCCATACCCCCTTTGCCCAGGTCTTCGATGATTTGGTAACGCCCTGCAAAGACGGTTCCGACGGCCAGTTCTTTGATGGGCGTCTCCATGGTCTTCGTCACGGAAAGATTATCCCCTTCTGAAGCGGGCAGGCGCGTCCCGCATTGTCCGCAGTAAAGCGTATCCCTAATATTCTCGAACCGGCATTTCGGGCATTTCATCGATCTTGCACTTGCTCTACCCCAGCCCTGTCACGCCCGGCAGAAAAGCATATCCCCTTATTCTTTTTCTTTGCTCCGCATGTAGACGTTAGTCGTACCGCCCTCGTCCCGGAACTTGAGCTCGAAGAAATTGGCATGGCTCTTGATGAGCTGGGACAGCTGTTTGAAACCGTAGTTGCGCGGGTCGAAGCTCGGGTCGAGCTGATGGAGGTAGAAGCCGAGCGTTCCCAGGTTCGCCCAACCGTCCTCCTGGACGGCCATTTCATAGGCGCCTCGGAGTAGGGGCAACGGGTCCAACTCCTTTGGCTTCTCTTCTCTATGGGGAACGGTCTTGGCTTCCCCTCTTCCTCGGCGCGCCGTCTGTTTGGGCGAGAGGTTCTCGGTGAAGATGAAGATATTGCAGGCATTGACGAAAGCCTTCGGTGTGGTCTTCTTCCCGATCCCCATGACAAAGACCCCCGCTTCCCTGATTCGCGTCGCCAGGCGAGTATAGTCGCTATCGCTGGAGACGAGGCAGAACCCGGTGACGAGGTGGCTGTGAAGAAGGTCCATGCCGTCGATGATCATGGCGCTGTCCGTGGAGTTCTTCCCCACGGTGTAACGGAACTGCTGAATGGGCTGGATGGCGTAGTTGTTCAAGACATTCTTCCACCCGGCCATATTGGCCGTCGTCCAATCGCCGTAGACCCGGCGGATGGTGATCGCGCCGTACTTGCCCGTCTCCGTGAGGATGCCTCCGATGAGAGACGGCTGAGCGTTGTCGCCGTCGATGAGCATGGCGATCTTAACCGCTTGGCTGTCGCCGAATTGTTCGACCATGGTGATACTCCTGGATGACGATGTCTTTCGGTGTCCTCAACTATAGTGTAATTCTGACAGCGACACAATACCCCTTCGCCGATTTCAATACAACGATTCTGCGATTGCGCTCCGTCAGCCTTTGACGCTGATCTCGTAGCCCTCGCGGATAGGAGGGGACTGAAAGAACTCGATGAACTTGACCAACTGTTCCTGATAATAGCGGTTGTGCTCATTGGCCAGGGCATCCTCTTCCGTTTTCCAGATAGTTAGGGAAATTCCCCGGCCTGTCGGCCGGTCCGTGAGGAGATAGGCGCCGACGAATCCTTGCTGGGACTTGGCGGCGGGGACGACGCTCGTTCTGTAGATCTTGATCGCCTCGTCGATCTTTTCGGGCTTAATACTCATGGTTGTCAAGCGTGCGTACATGCCCACTCCCTCCTTTATCCTATTGCGCTCCTTTCGAAGGATATCAACTTGTCGATTCAATGTCAAACGAAACGCCGCCTTGACTAATCCAAGGGAAAGTCTACTATAGAGAGAGATGAAAGACGCCCGACTCAGGCCTCTGCTCCTTTTCTGTTTATCATTCGTATTCCAGGCTTTTCCGGCTCTTTTCGTATCTGCTGACATCCCTTATGAATGGTCCGATATTGAGAGGATCGTCGTCATTGGTGACTTACACGGCGATTACGAAAATTTTGTCAAGATCCTCAAAGGCACTCGGGTCGTCGATCGAGATCTTCACTGGGTGGCCGGCCAGGTCCACCTCGTCCAAACGGGTGACATCATGGACCGTGGTCCGGATCCGCGCAAGATCTTCGATCTCCTGCTGCGCTTAGAGAAAGAGGCCGAAACGGCGGGCGGAAAGGTTCATGTCCTCCTTGGCAACCACGAGGAGATGAACCTCACCGGCATCGTTTTCAGCAGCAATCCCGACTACGTGACACTCGACCAGTTTGTCTCATTCCTTCCCGAAGGCTACAGGAAGCAGCAAGAGGATGCCCTCGCGAAGAAGATCCTCAAGCTCCGCTCCCGTGACCGCCACTTGAGGCCCGAGAATGTGATCAACGCGTTCTGGAATTCCCTTCGGGACACTCCGAGCGCCCAAAGACAGTACGTGATCAATCTCAACGATGAATACGGGGATTGGCTGCGCCGTCTCAATGCCGCCATCAAGATCAACGACGTCGTCTTTGTCCACGGCGGAATCAGCGAAAAATATTCGAGGTGGGGGCTCCGGGAGATCAACGACCGCTACCGTCTGGAGATCGCCGACTATTGGCGCGCCTATCGCCGGTCGGAGCAGCCGAGGATCGTCCAACCCTCGATCCTCTACAAGGGCGACAGTCCCCTCTGGTACAGGGAATTGGCCACCGTCCCGGAGGAAGACCTCCAAGAGGAACTGGGCACGACCCTGGAAAACCTCGGCGCCAAGACCATGATCATCGCCCACACACCCAAGATTGTCAAGACTCCCGCGGAAATGCAGCGTTTCGGCGGTAAGGTCTGGATCGTGGATACGGGCATTTCTCGTGTCTATGGGGGGCCCGCGGTCGCCCTGATGATCCAAAACGGATATTTCAATGTTTGGGGGTTAAACGATGAGGATAGCGACGAATCCGATACTCATCCTTCTTCTCTTTCTCGTTCTCGGCTCGAGCCTCTTTGTCTGGTCCCAGACGCCCGCTGAAGAAAAGGACGCGCGGGCGGCTCTCGAGACAGCCCTGCGTGAATGCCAAGTAGCGAGCATTAGCAAAGGCGAGTCCGGCCGAACGAGCCCCTGGGTCATTACTTTCGCTGCAGGCTGCGCCATCCAGCGCGCCCTCTTTCGCTATGTCGACAGGCCAAGGCCCCAGCCAATGGCCGACAGTTACAAGTACGATATCGCCGCCTATGAACTCACCAAGCTCCTCCGCGTTGAGTTGATCCCCCCGGTTGTCGAGAGAGAGATCGACGCACGCCAAGGCACTCTCCAGATCTTCCTCGAAAACTGCATCCGCGAGAGAGACCGGAGAAGGAAGAAGCTCGAGCCTCCTGATGCCAAGGCTTTCGGCAACGCCTTGGAGGAGCTCAAGGTGTTTGCAAACCTGGTCTACGATGACTGCTTAAACACCGACGATTTGTACGTCCACATGGAAGATTGGCGAATCTGTCGGGTTGATTTCTCCGAAGCCTTCGCCCCCATGCAGGAGCTTCTCCCCGGCTGTAAACTCACCGTCTGTTCCAGGAAGCTCTACGAAGGCCTCCTCAAGCTCGATGAGAAAACGGTCGAGTCGGCATTGGGAAGATATTTGAGCGACGAAGAAATCGGGGCGCTTCTCATCCGCAAGAAACTCATCCTCGAGAAGATCAATGCTTTGATCGCCGAGAAGGGCGAGGATAACGTCCTCTTCTGACCGCAGATTTCCAAAAAACCGAGCGGCGAGGCGCGCCCTCAGCGTCGCCGCAAGTCCTTGACCTTGATGATTCCTCCGTCATCCTGAGCGATGTAGAGATAGCCCTCGTTGTCTCGGCACAAGCCCTCTTGGTCATTGGCCAAAAAGGCATACTGCTTGACCAGCTCACCCTTGAGAGTGATCTCCACCAGGATGTTATCGGCATCGCTGACGACGTTGAGCAGTTTCGTTTCCGGGTCATAGTACATGGCCGCGGGATCGTTCATCCTGAACGGCAGAACACGGATGATCCGGGCTTCCGCCTCAGCGGCCTGGCTCGATTTCAGGGGGACGAGCACTTCCATGATCATCGACGGATCCCACTGGTTGCCGACATAAAACGTTCCCCCCTCGGGATGCTTGGGATCGGGCACGAAGGCCATAGATTCAATGCCGTTGTCGAATTCATCTATCTTTTTTTGCAGGAAGTTGGGATCTCCATTAAAAGTCCTATTGATAGGAAACCGGCGCGTCACTTCTCCCCTGACGGGGTCGAACTCGAGGATGACATCATCCCCTTCCACAGCGACATAAAGAAGCCCCGTTTCGGGGACGACGGTGATAGCCTCCAGGTCGCCCTTGACCTTGTAGTTGGCGATGGGGGTCCCGTCTTTCCTGATTTCCGCAACATCCCCTTCGTCGCCGACCACGAAAAGCGTTCCCCGCGCCTCATGGTAACAAATCCCGGAAGGCTCGTTCAGATGCTGTTTGTCGATGTCTCCGCCGAAGCCCTGGACGTCCAACCATAAATAGGGGAAACGGATGGTCGGCGCATACTTCGCTCTTGAGCAGAACGATAGCAGCAGGAGCGGTAGCAATAACCAGGCTGATCTTCTCGGTTTCACGTTGACACCTTCCTCCTTTACCGGGCCGCCGTCTGGCCTCTTTCTTTTCTCGGGGAAAACTCCCGACGGGGGGGTGAAGTCGAAAATTATACCACCGACGGAACTTCTGTCAAAATATTTTCTTGTTGATTTTTGCACTCGAAATCATTATCATGATTTCCGCTTGAGAGAACGGGGAAAATGGACTTCCGAGGGAAAGCATCCGTGAGGCGCCTGATTATACTTTCAGCTCTTTTCTGGCTTCTTGTTTCTATGCGTCCGGTCTTCGGCCAGTTCACCGCAGAAGAGATCACCCAGCGATCTTTCTGGGAGGAATTCCTGAAGACGGCCGAGATCGTCCGTTTCGAGGAAATCGGCGAAGGCGTCACCAAACCGTTCAAACTCTATCTTCAGAAGGGCGATACGCAGGGCAAAGCCTGCTGGAAAAACCCGAGGGGACTCCGGGACGGCTTTCTCGAGGGGTGGCAGTATGAAATCGCGGCCTACGAGTTGGATAAGCTTATCGGCCTAAACATGGTGCCGCCGGCCGTGGAGAGGGAATTCGATGGTAAGCCGGGAGCCCTCGTCTACTGGGTCACCACCGAATACAGCCT
Source organism: Candidatus Aminicenantales bacterium (assembly GCA_049287565.1). Lineage (GTDB taxonomy): Bacteria > Acidobacteriota > Aminicenantia > Aminicenantales > UBA8522 > UBA8522. The sequence continues at coordinate 9,822 of JBAQGA010000168.1, read as the reverse complement.
CCTCAAGATCATGGAGGAGGCCATCAAGATCCCGGAAGGCGCGCTGCCGCATACCGAGAACATGAAATACCTGGCCCGAGCCTGGGACGCCCTGGTCGCCAACGACGACCGCACTCAGCAGAACGTCCTCTACACCAAGGACTGGCGAATGATCCTGATCGACCACTCCCAGGCCTTCCGTTCCTCCAAAGATGACTGCGATAACCTCCTGTACGGCAGCAAAGGACTCAAACGGGGGTTCGACGGGCGGCCGCTCCTTTTCCGGCGGCTGCCCTGCTGGTTCGTCGATAACGTGAAGAAACTCGATTTTAATACCGTCAAAGAAGCGGTCGGGCCTTACTTGACCGATAAGGAGATCGAAGCCGTCATTAAGCGCAAATCGCTTCTTCTGGCTGAGATCGAAGAGATGATCAAGAAAAGCGGCGAAGCCAAGGTCCTTTACTAAGACCGCGGCCGACCGGAAAAAGAAAGGAAGGATCATGAAAAAGCACTCTCTGATCTCGATGTTTGGGTTCATCTTTTTGCTTTCCCTCGTCCCTTGTTTCGCCCAGTTCACCCCGGAGGAAATCGCCGAGCGGCCGAAGTGGGAGGAATTCCTCCTCAACGCGAACGTCGCCAAAGAGATACAGATCAAGTCAGAAGCCGTCACCAATCCCTGGCATCTCACCCTGGAGCTTGAAGGAGTCACCAACGACGCCCTCTGGAAAGATGTGGAAGGCCGGGTGAAAGGCTACATCGAGGGATGGAAATACGAGGTCGCCGCCTACCTTTTCGACAAACACCTCGGTCTCAACATGATCCCGCCGACGGTCGAAAAAAGGTTCCACAACAACCTCGGCTCCTGCCAGCTCTGGGTCGCGGCTGAGATGACCATGAAGAACAAAGTCGAGAAAAAGATTAAGACGCCCCCGATCAAGGTTTTTTACTGGAACCGGGCCCTCAACCTGCAGCGCTTTTTCGATAACCTCATCGGCAACGAGGACCGCCACCAGAACAACTATCTCATCACCAAAGACTGGAGGGTTATCCTGATCGACCATTCGCGCAGCTTCCGGACGGGCAAGAAATGGACAACCGAGCTCCCCTACGGGGAAAAGAACAAAGAAGGCCTGGTGCAGAAGGATATGCCCAAAGATCTCTTCGAAAAAATGAAGACCCTTACCTTTGACGGGATCAAGGGGTTTGTCGGAGACTATTTGACGGATGACGAGATCAACGCGGTCCTAGCGCGAAAAGACCTGATCATCGAACACATCAACAAGCTGATCGAGAAGAACGGCGAGGCCGAAGTTCTCTACTGACGCCGCGCCCTTTTTTCGCCGGCCTTTTTAGACATCGTCAAGATGTTCTGGTCGTCCTCCCGCCGGTAAGAAAATTGGTCCATCATCTTGCGGGCGAGAAAGATCCCCAGCCCGCCCATCTGCTCCCGGTTGATCATTTCCTCAAGGGTCGGTCGTTTGACCTGGCGGGGGTCGAAGGCCAGCCCGCTATCCCGGATCTCCAGGGAAATAGCCCCCTTTTCGTACCCGGCCCTGATGACGATTTCCCCTTTCTCCCGAGGATAGGCATAACGCATGATGTTGGTGCACATCTCCACCAGCGAGAGCTCGATCTTGTAGATATCCTCTTCGCTGAGGTCCAGGCCGTCCAGGTTTTTCTTCAGAAATCGGCGGACTTTATCCAGCTCCCGGAGTTCACTCTGGATCCTGAGGGTTTTCACCAACGAATCGCCCACAGAAATTCTATCAAAAAGCGCCACCGATGAGAAGGATTACTTCTCTGGGAGCCTTTTTTCAAATTCCCTGCATCAAAATCCGCAACCCATACGTATATATATATGGATGGAACAAAATGCCGACGGCACAACAGATCGCGAGAGAAGGAACAGGTGAGACGAAAACGGTTGCGAGGTGAGACATGAAAGCGAAAACGACGCCGCGAGAATCAACCCCCCTGGATATTCAGGCAGAAACCAGGCATTTTTTCTATTCCTGCCCGGGGCTGGACCTATGGTCAGTCGGAAGGACACGGGAAGAGGCGGAAAGAAGGCTCCGAGAGGATGTCCAGATCCTCCTGGCCAGATGCTCCAAGTATGATGACCTGGACAAGCTGCTCGAGGATCGTTGCCTGAAGACTTATGAAATCCGCTATTCCTGATCTGGTGACGGCCAAAAAGTCTGACCCGCGTCGGGTTTGTCCCCTCCTCTGTGGGGATGCTTTTATACCTTCATATTCCTGAGAAAATCTGCGCACTCCTCCGGATAAGTGACATTGATATATATGCCTGTCCCGATCTCAAATCCGGCCGGGGTGGTCAATTTCGGGATGATGAGCATATACCAGTGGAAATACTTCGCATTCTCATCGCCCACCGGTGCCGACCTGATGATGAAATTGTAGTCGGCGTCGGCCAATCCCGAATGAATCCTGGCCAGAATGTTCTTCATGAAGACAGCGAAATCAGCCATCTCTTCCCCTTCGATATCGCCGAACGAGGCTTGGTGTTTCTTGGGCATGATCCGGACCTCGAACGGAGTGCGGGAAGCATAAGGAGCATAGGCGACGAAAAAGTCCGTTTCGGCGATGATCCTTTCCTGCTTGCGGATCTCCTCGGCAAGCATATCGCAGTAAATGCACTGACCGTGGGCATCGAAATATCGGACCGCCTGCTCGATCGGATTCCGGACATGCGGCGGGATGATCGGAGTGGCGATTAACTGGGAATGGGGATGCTCCAGTGATGTTCCGGCGCGCTCTCCGTGATTCCGGAAAAGATTGATGAAACCAATCTGCTTTTCGCGGGCGACACTCCGGTACCGCAGCTTGTAGGCGGTGACGACACTTTGGACGTTCTCGTCCTCGAGTGTGGCCAGCGTCAAGTTATGAGCGGGCGTCTCGATGATGATCTCCGCGATCCCATAGCCGGTCGCTTTCAAAAATCGACCGGCCCGTTTGGGCTGAAAGGAGAGCTCTTTCTGCAGGGCGGCGAACTTGTTAGGAACGACCCGGACTTGCCAGTTTCCATTCCTCTGAATCGTGTAAAGGGCCGCCGGCGTCTGAGATTCCTGTCCCGGGCAGAACGGGCATTGATCGCTATGTTCGGGCAAGGGCGGTTTATTTTTCTTCTGCTTGCGGAAGTCCTCCGGCCGTTTGGCCCTCTCGGTGGCGATAATAACCCATTCATTGGTCAGCATGTTTTGTCTGAATTCAGGCATAGTCGATCCATCCTTAATTACGGTGTTTAAGTAGTCGGGGAAAAAAACGTCAAAGGTCTTTCTAAGTTCCTGAAAAGCAAAGGAAATAGGGTGTGCCGGAGGAGGGAATCGAACCCACACCCCTGTTGCCAGGGACTGGATTTTGAGTCCAGCGCGTCTGCCAGTTCCGCCACTCCGGCGCCGGGCCTTCAATATAGGGGATTGCGGCCGTTTTTTCAATCCCAGAGGCGCGGTTCCTGCAATCAGATTGGCTTTTTGGTTCTTCCTCGACCCCAAAGCCCTCCCTTTTCATTTCTCCGACAAAAAGGGTGGCAGATTTAGCCGAGCTTACGGAACTTGGCGGCCAGCCAGACCAAAGCCAAGAAACTCGCGGTGACGCCCCCCAGGACCATCGCCCAGGCGATTGACAAAAATCCGTATCCTAACACAAACACAAATATATACGCCGCGGGGACGGCAACGATGAATATCCTGACCAGGTTGATGACCAGCCCGGGCAGGCCATACCCCATTCCCTGCAGAATCCGGCTGATGGTCATGCTGATGGACATGAGCGGAAAGGTGAAAACATCGATCCTTATGTAAGCCTTCCCGATCATCAGCAAAAGCCGGTCGTGAGTGAAGATTTTAAGCAGCGGCGCAGGAAATATATAAAATACGACGCCGACTAGGCTGGTCATAATAATCCCGAGCCTGATCCCATACCAGCAGATACTTTTTACGATGTCGTACTTTTTCGCTCCATAGAACATCCCTACCAGAGTCAGCAGAGATATCGAGAGAGCAAAGATCGGCAGCGCTACGAAGCTCTCCAGCCGCGTCGCCAGCCCGAACGAGGCCACGTAATCCGTCCCGAAATGGGCCATGTATCGGTTGAGAAACATAACGTAGATGGACAAGGTTAGCATCATCAGGCTGGCCGGCGCGCCCACGCGGCAGATCTCCCGGCAGAGAGAGAAGGAGAACTTGAAGGACCGAAACCGGATCTTGAGATAGGATTTCGTTTGGACGAGATAGATATAGAGGACCAGAGACAGCGACAGCGCGATCACCGTGGCGATGGCCGCACCGCGCACGCCGTATCCCAGCACATAGATAAAGATGGGGTCGAGCACAGCGTTAAGAATCAGGGCCGAGCTCTGGACGATCATCGGCGTTCTGGTGTCTCCCTGGGCGGCAAAGATGCTGTTCATGGCAAAGGAGGGAAACATGAAAAAGACGCCCCCGAGAATGATCCACATGTAGCTCAGGGATAGCTCCAGGACTTGCGGAGTCGCCCCAAAGAGCGAGTAGAGGGGCCGCATCGCCAGCAGGCCGGTGATCACAATGGCCCCGGCGAAAACCGTGGTCATGATCAGGCCGTGGGCGGCGGCGTTCTCAGCCTCCTCCTTGTTCTTGGCCCCGAGCCGCCGGGAGATGATCGAGTTGATGCCGACGCCGATTCCGGAATTCAGGCTGATCAGGATGAAAAAGATGGGAAAAGCGAAGGTCAACGCGGCGATCGCCTCGGCCCCCAGCCGGCCCACAAAGGCCGTGTCCACGATGTTGTACATCGTCTGGACAAACATGGCGATGGTCACGGGGGCCGCCAGGACGAAGAGGGCCCGCCTGGGGTTGGCCACGAACTCGTCGACGCGGTCTCTCATCGGAGTGGCATATATAATACAAAGAAGCTCAAAAGACAATGAAGGAGAGGCGTTTCATAAAACGCACTGATTAAGGGAAAAATTTGACGTTTTCTCCTGTTTCTGATAATAAACTGGGACTGAACATGGACAAGGAAAGAGCCCGCCTTCTCGCTCTCATCGACCGTTTCCAGGGGAGAAAGATCTCCGTCTGGGGCGATTTCATCCTCGACCAATATATTTACGGCAAGACACGGCGGATCTCCCGGGAGGCCCCGGTCCTGATCATCTCCTACCAGGACCAGGAATTCTCGCTGGGCGGGGCCGGCAACTCCGTGATCAACCTGAAAGCCCTGGGAGCTCAGCCCCTGCCGATTGGCTTCATCGGCCGGGACGAGTCCGGCCGGAAGATTGTCGATATCCTGCGGGCCCAGAAAATCCCGACCAAGTTTCTTCTGCGGCTGGGCGATTATCAGACGCCGCTCAAAACGAGGGTTCTTGCCGGCGAAGAGAACACCAAAAAACAGCAGATTCTTCGGATCGACAAGGAAGCCTTGATCCCGGAGACACCTCAGCTCAAGAGCAAGTTGCTCCGGACGCTCAGGGAAATCGCCCCCCGTTCGGAGGCCCTGCTCATTTCCGACTACAATTACCTGGGGGTTCAAGAGGATGTTTTTGACCGTGTTCTTCTCCTCTTTAAAAAAGCCGGACTGCCGGTCACTCTCGACAGCCGCTATCGGCTCCTCCATTTCCAGGGCATCACGGCGGCGACTCCAAATGAACCGGAAGTTGAGGGGGCCTTGCACATCGAACTCAACGACAATTTTCTGATCCTCAAGAGAGCCGGCGATCTTCTTCTCAAGAACCTGCAGTCGGCGGCGATTCTGATCACCCGGGGGTCGAGGGGCATGGCCCTGTTCGAAAAAGCAAAGCCGCCCTACCTGATCCCGGTTCAAGGCCCGACCGACATCGTCGATGTCACAGGAGCCGGAGATACGGTGATCAGCGTATTCAGTTTGGCCCTGGCCAGCGGAGCGAACTTCCGAGAAGCGACCACCCTGGCGAATCATGCCGGAGGTATCGTGGTCATGAAAAAAGGGACGGCAACGGTCTCTCCGGCCGAACTCAAAGCGTCCGTCTCTGGATAAATTGGATAAGCTCAAGTCACTCCCCGCCCTTCGCCGGACGATCGACGCCGAGAAGGCCGGGGGAAAAATCGTCGTCCTGGCCAACGGCTGTTTCGATCTCTTCCACGCCGGACATATCCGCTATCTGCGTGCCGCCAAGGCCAAGGGAGACATCCTGGTTGTGGCCATCAACAGCGATCGATCAGTCAGGCGCCTCAAGGGTAAGGGGCGTCCTATTCTGGAACAGGGAGAGCGCGCCGAGATCCTGTCTGCTTTCTCCTTTGTGGATTATGTGACCGTCTTTGACGAACCAACAGTCACTCGGATCCTGTTGACCCTCAAGCCGGACATTCATGTCAAAGGCTCGGACTACACCGAAGAGTCTGTCCCCGAGAAAGACACGGTCAAGGCATACGGCGGCCGAGTGGCCATCGTCGGCGGTCCCAAGATCCGTAACACTTCCGAAGTCATCAAGAGCATTGCGGGCCGGATGCGAAAAAAGACTTAAAAATATCACCATGGACTATTTCCTGATTATTCGGCTGAGCTCGCTGGGCGACATCATCCATGCGCTTCCTTCTTTCGCCGCCCTCCGGAGGAACTTCCCCCAAGCCAAGATCCGCTGGGCTGTTGAGGAAAATGGCAAGAAAATCCTCGACCTCGTGCCGGGACTCGATGAGGTGGTCGTCATCGACAGGAGAAATTGGCGGCGGAGCATCGGCAAGCTCAAAAGGCGAGACCAAGTCGCCCTGGATTTCCAGGGACTTGTCAAATCAGGCCTTCTGGCTTTTCTTTCCCTCTCCAGGCGGCGGATCGGGTTCCCCAGGAAAAACCTGAAAGAGCCCTGGGCTTCTATTTTTTATACAGAAAGCCCGGATCCCGTCGCCGAAGAGGAAGGGCACGTCATCAGCAAGAACCTCCGGCTTCTCGAGCGCTTGGGAATCAGGGAGGCAGCTTATGAGTTCCCCCTGCAAATTCCGGATGAGGTCGTAAGCTCCCTCCAAGAGAAGCTTGAGGCAACCGGCCGACAAGAAAACCGAAGGCTGGTTATTTTTAACCTGGGAGCCGCCTGGGAAACAAAGCGGTGGTTCCCGGAAAAATGGGCGGCGATGATCGCAAAAACCGAGCTGGCCGGCGCTTTTCCTCTTCTCCTCTGGGGGAATGAGGCAGAGAGGCGGCTGGCCGAGGAAGTGGCGTCAAAGACCGGCGTTGCCGTGGCGCCTTTTCTCAGCATCAAGGAGGTTATCGCCCTTATCCGTTCGGCCTCTCTCCTGGTCAGCGGCGATACCTTCGCCCTCCAAGCCGCCTGCGCGCTGGATGTATCGGTGGTGGCGCTTTTCGGCCCCACCAATCCGGGGCGAAACGGCCCTTTTCAATCACGGGACAAGGTCATATTCCATAAGCAGGACTGCAACCCCTGTTATAAAAAAACCTGTCCCACTCTCGAATGCCTCCAGGCCATCTCTCCGGACGAGGTCGCCGCAGCCGTCATGAGACAATGGATAAGCCATGGTTAATCCGGCCCTTCAAGAGACACTGAACCGGTTCCGTGTCAGGGCGGGACTTTTTCTCGCCCTGGCTGTTTTCATGCTTGCCCGTCCCACCCGGTCCTCCATCCTTTTCGGCATCCTGATCTCATTCCTCGGTCTCGTCATCCGGGCTTGGGCTTCCGGCCATCTGTACAAGGAAAAGGCGCTGGCCGTCTCCGGCCCTTACCGTTACTCTCGCAATCCACTCTATCTCGGTAACTTCCTCCTCGGAATCGGGATCACCGCCGGGGCCCGCTCCTGGTGGGTGCTGGGGCTGTGTGTCGCCTACTATGCCGTTTTTTACCCGATGATCATCCGCCGGGAGAGAGAGCGGATGAAGAACCTTTTTCCCCAGCAATACGTCGAATATGGAAAGAAGGTCCCTCTCTTTTTCCCGAACCCCAGGAAACATCTCCCGGCCAACGGCCGCTTCAGTTGGTCTCAGTACAGAAGGAATAAGGAATACAGGGCTCTGTTAGGGACGGTCCTGGTCTGGCTGGTTCTGACCGCCAAGCTGCTCCTGTTGAAACAGTGATGGCCGTCTGATATATTCTGGACTGTGCCGACAGCCCGGAGGACGGAAAGGGTCAAGCGCCTTCTCTCGCTGCGCCAGCCTGACCTCAGAGTGGTCCTCGAAGGTGTCGCTATCGCCCACAATGCCTCTGCTGTGATCCGGACCTGCGATGCAGCCGGAATCCTTCATCTCGACCTGGTCTCCCCCAACCCCGAACTCCTGGGCATCAACAAGGCAATCTCCACCCGGGCAGAAAAATGGCTGGACGTGCACATCCACAAGTCTCTCGAGTCCTGTCTGCTTCCCCTCAAGGAAAAGGGATTCCAGGTGGCGGTTACTCATCTCGGCGAAGAAGCTGTCGAGTACGCCGATTTTGACTATACACCCCCTCTGACCATCGTTTTCGGGAGTGAATCGGAAGGAGTATCACCGCAGGCGTTGAATCTGGCCGATCACAGGATCCGGATTCCCATGCTGGGAATGGTCCAAAGCCTCAACCTCTCCGTCTCGGTCGGGGTCATCCTCTTCGAAGCGTTGAAGCAGCGCCGGGCCCGGGGTTTCCTGGACCGGAGACAGCTCAGCGACGGGGAATTCGAGCGCTATCTCCGGAAATGGCTCGACGCCGACGGAGAGACTGAAATTCCGGAAAGCGGATAAAAAAGGGGCCTTCCCTTACGGGATGGCCCCTCTGAGAAATGGAGACAAGAGCTAAGCGCTCGGTCTCGTCGTGTTTTAAACCCGGAAGACAACCCCGTCCTTCGCCAAGATCATCTTTCTCAGCTTGTCCTTATCCAGGTATTGCTCGTAGAGCTCTTTGCTTTTCCTGTAGGTATCTATGGATTTCTTTGACATCTCCTCGGTCAACTTCTTCAGCTTCTCTCTGGATTCATCGTTATATTTTTCGTAGACATCCCGCGACTTTTCGTACTGCTGTAGCAATTCCCTTGACATGTCTCCGTAGATTTCCGAATAGGGCTCAGTGCGAAGGAAACGGGAGAGGCTCGGACCTTCTTCCTCGGCGATCGTAACCTCGAAACTCAGGGATTTCTTGTCCCGGATGAGCTCGATCTTCACCTTATCACCCTTCTTCTTGTCCTGAACGAGTTCGCTCAGGTCGCCGACCGTCGCGACGCCCTTTCCGTCCACCCGAATGATCACGTCACCGACTTTGAGTCCGGCCTTCTCCGCCGGCCCGTCCTTTGTCAGGCGATTCACCAGCAGGCCCTTTTCACCTTTGACCCCGAAGTAGTCCAGAAGCTCTTTATTGAGTTCCTGGAGGTATATCCCGATGTACTGCCTCTTCTCCCAACCCAGCCAAGTCTCGAATCGTTCGATCAGAGCCCTGGGGGGCCTGGGGGATTGAGGGGGTTGGGGCGTCTTCTCCGGCATCACTCTCTCCGGCGGAGTCGGGGGCTCCGGCGGAGTCGGGGGCGTCGGGAAGAGCCTGGGAAACTTCGCTTCGAGCTCTCTCCTGACCTCCCCTTCCGGGTATTCGCACAACTTGACTTTGACCTCGACGGTCTTCCCGTCCCTCTGGACCTCGAACTTCACGTCCTGGCCGGGCTTTCGGCGGCGGATCTCGGAGACGATCATCGGCGCCCCCGCAACCTTCTTTCCATCGATTGAAAGAAGATAATCCCCTTCCTCGATCTTGGCCAGTTCGGCGGGACTTTCCTTCTCCACGCCGACGATTTCCACCTGTCCGTTCTCGTTCTCCGCAAACGATATCCCCACCCAGCCCCGGCTGACCCGGCCCTTTTCCTTGATCTCGGCGGCGATCGTTTTGACGATCTCTACGGGAATGCCCAGGGC
>JBAQGA010000167.1:0-8134 GCA_049287565.1 Candidatus Aminicenantales bacterium | reverse complement strand
GGGCGTGGGATATGCTCTAACCGGGCGAAAACAGGACGCAGAGGGAATCCTGATTCGCCTGAACAAGATCGAGCGGGAGAGGTTCATGCCGCCATTGAAACGGCTGGTGATCCGGCTTGTCCCGACCCTGAAGTTGTTCCGATTCTTGAAACACAAATATGTCTCTCCCCTTCTCAAGGCTCTTGTCTTATTCAGCATAGGGAGAATCGATGAGGGCTTGGACCAACTGGAGAAATCCGCCGACGCGCACGATTATTTCCTCCCTGCATTCCTCTTGCAACGAAGCATGCCGAACTTTCCGGGAATAGAAAAAATCCTTTCTGACGCCCGATTCAAGGCACTCCTCGCTCAGCTTCATTCCGGTCAAAGGGGCCTGGCATGAGCGATCGATCCATCATCATTATCGGCGCCGGCATCGCCGGGCTCGCGGCCGGCTGCTATGCCCGGATGAACGGATATGACGTCCGGCTTTTCGAGCAGGATGCCCGGCCCGGCGGGCTTTGCACGTCTTGGGAACGCAACGGGTATACGCTCCATGGGAACATGGCTTTCCTGGGGGGTTCGGGACCGGGGACGGCTTTCCATAAGATATGGCAAGAGCTGGGCGTCTTTCCCAAGGTCCGAATGATCGACTACGACTATTTCGCCGTCTTTGAAGGCCGGAACGGCAAGACATTCTATGTCCACACGAATATCGCCCGCCTCGAGACGCACATGAAGGAGCTGGCCCCTGAGGACGAAAAAACAATCGATGAATTCCTCGCCGGCGTTCGCACTTTTGCGCGGTACCAGATGCCTGTCGAAAAGGCTCCTGAGCTTCTCAATCCCGCCGATATGCTCCGGCTGATGCTGACCAGGTTCCCCCTATTTCGCGGCATCAGGAAATGGAAAAAGGTGACCATCAGGGATTTTGCCGAGCGTTTCCACAACCCCCTGCTGCGCGACTCATTTCTCGAGTTCCGTTTGATGTTCACTGACGAGCTTCCCGTGGTCTTGATCCTCATGGCCCTGGCCTGGAGTCACCGGAACTCCTGCGGCTATCCGGTCGGCGGGGCGGTTCCCTTCGTCCGTTCAATAGAGGATCGTTTGGTTGGGCTAGGTGGACAAATTATGTATGATACCCGGGTATCCAAGATCTTGGTAAAAGACGGCCGGGCAGTCGGAGTCCGAACGGCGGACGGGGCTGAATATTCCGCCGAGACCATCATTTCGGCGGCCGACGGCTACGCCACTATTTTCGACTGGCTCGACGGCCGCTATGTCGATGACAAGATTCGGGAATACTATAATCGACTTTCCATCTCCTCCACCGGCCTGCTCGTCTCTCTCGGCGTCAACAAGACGTTCCCTGAAATCCTCACCAGCGCGGCCGGGTTCATTTATTGGCTCGACGAGCCGGTCACGATCGGAGGCCGGGAGTACACGTCTCTTCGGCCGATGATCTACAACTTCGATCCGACCCTGGCCCCTGCCGGGAAAACCCTGATGCGGGTTCTCGTGCCGACAGATTATGATTATTGGCAGGCTCTTGGTCGGACGCCGGAGCGATACAGGATTGAAAAAGAGACGACCGCCCGGACCGTCATCTCTCTCCTCGACCGGAGATATCCAGGACTATCCGGACAGGTCGAGATGTGGGACGTCGCCACTCCGCTTACTTTTGAACGTTATACCGGGAACAGGAGGGGGAGTTTTATCGGCTGGGACCTCACCCCCCAGACGTTCATGATGCCCATGAGCAAGACGCTTCCCGGGCTCCGGGATTTCTATATGGCCGGCCAGTGGGTCGCGCCCGGAGGGGGTCTTCCGATGGTCGCCCTCTCCGGCCGAAACGTCATTCAGCTCATCTGCCACCGCGATAAAAGACCGTTTTCCTCCACCGCCTAGAAGATGGCCTGCCTCTTCAGGAGGAGGATGGCTTCCGATCCTGAATGACCGTATTTTTCAATGATAAAACGGAAACATATCAGACTAGTCGTCCCACCAGATGCGCCGGCGCTTGGACTTTTCATTGATCGGATCCGCGTCGACGGCCCACATGCCGCGGCCGTGGGTGGCGATGACGATGACGTTGTCGCGCGGGTGGATGATCAGGTCGTGGACATAGACCATCGGCAGGTTGCCCCCCAAGACGTTCCAGACCTTGCCGCCGTCCTTGGTCACGAAGACGCCGCCATCCGTGCCCACGTAGAGAATATTCTTATCCACCGGATCCTCGCGGATGACATTCACCGGCCCAAAGGGGATGTTTCCGGCGATGCTGACCCAGGTCTTCCCGAAGTCGGTCGATTTCCAGACGTAAGGAGTGAAATCGTCATCCCGTTTTCCGTTTTGGATCATGTAGACCGTTCCCAGGTCGAACGCCGAAGCGACGATGCGGGAGACCCATTTCTGATACGGGAGACCAGCCATGATTTCGGCCCAGGTCTTTCCGCCGTCCCGGGTGACATGGACCTTGCCGTCGTCCGTCCCGGCGTAGATCAAGCCGGCCCGGAGAGGCGATTCGGAAATGGCGAAGAGTGTGTGATAAGGTATGTCGCCCATCTCCGCCGGCGTATTGTAGGTCAGGTCGGGGCTGATCCGCTCCCAGATGTCTCCGCGATTGACGGACCGCAGGAGAGACTGCATGCCGTGGTAAATCGTCTCATTGTTATGCGGAGAGATAATGAACGGGGCTACCCACTGCCCCCTAAATGGCGGCTCATCCGGATAGGTGACGGGAAGAAGCCTCTTGGTCCGTTCCCGCACGGGCAGTCTCATGTCCGAGCGCGTAACCCGGCCGTAGAAGCTGGCCGAATAGACGATGTTCGGGTCGGTCGGATCGATGGCATGGCTGCAGCCTTCTCCGCCCGGTGCCGGTTCAAAGGCGACGGCCTGAAAACCCTCGAGAACTTTCCCCGTGAATCGCTCTTCCTTGTTCAGGACTTGTCCCCGAAAACTTCCGTGGTCCTGCATCGACCCATAGACCCGGAATGGAGTCGCCATATCGTAGGCGATATTGAAGAACTGGCAGACAGGCAGGTTATCCAGAAATTGCCGCCAGGTCTTGCCGCCGTCATAGGAGATGACGATGCCGCCGTCGTTGGCGTTGACGAGGTAGTCGGAGTTTTCCGGGTCGATCCAGAGGCCATGGTGGTCCGCGTGCATGCCCCGGAGCGTCCTGAAGGTCTTACCGCCGTCCTTGGACACGCTCAACGGAACGCCCATGATGTAAACGGTGTTGTCGTCATTGGGGTCAACGCGGACCTGCCCGAAAACCCAACCGTAGGTCCCGGAATGACGCTCCAGCAAGGTCTTTGTTTCCGGTGTCGTCGGGGCAACCAATGTCCAGGTTTCCCCTCGGTCATCGGATCGGTATAACGTCGCCCCTTTGATCCTCCCGCTGGAGGGACGGCCGTAAGAATCTGTCGCCTCCGCCGGAGCCGCCGGGCCGGCTTTTTCATAGTTATCAACCAGGGCATAGAGCACGTTGGGCTTCTTCAGGCAGACGTCGATCCCGATCCGGCCCCTGAATTGCGCCTCGGGAAGCCCCATATTGATGGGCTTCCAGGCTTTCCCGGCATCGGAAGACTTATAAATTCCGCTCTCCGAATATCCCGGGAATACCCGCGGGTCGTTCCATTTGAGCCTTGTCCTTTGCCAAGTGGCTACATAAAGAGTATCGCTGTCCGCAGGGTCCATGACCAGGTCTATGGCGCCGGTTTTCGGGCTGACAATAAAGACCTTTTCCCAAGTTTTTCCCCCGTCCGTCGTCTTGTAAACGCCCCGCTCGACGTTCTCCGTCCATTCGTGACCGGAAGCGGCCACATAGACGATCTCCGGATCCCGAGGGTGGATGACGATCCGGGCGATGGTATAGGTATCCGTAAGACCCATATGCGACCAGGTCTTGCCGCCATCGGTTGATTTGTAAAGACCGCAGCCGGCTTGGGAGCTTCGGAAAATGTTGGCCTCGCCCGTCCCCACCCAGACGATCTCAGGGTTGGATGGAGCAATGACCACGTCCCCGATCGCCGTCGAGGCGGCCCGCTCGAAGACAGGCTCCCAGGTCGTCCCTTCGTTGACTGTCTTCCAGACACCGCCTGAGGCCGTCGCCGCATAGATCGTGTAGCTCTTCCCCCGGGGTCCCACCACGGCAATATCGGTGCAACGACCGCTGACGTTGGTTGGACCGATATGGCTCCAGTTCAACGAGTTGAATGATGAAGTCTTGAACATTTCCAGATAGGCGGCGAAGCCTTGAAGCCGGATGGCCGGGTCGGTGGCCTGGACCCGCGGCGGTTTGACGGCCTTCTGTCCAGGAATCACTCGGGTGAATCCAAGTGTGGCCCAGACCAAAAGCCCAAAAATGACCAAGGGATGGAAATTTTTTCGAGAGAGCATAGTCCTCCTTTCCAGGGTTCCTGACGAACGGCCTGGAGAAATGTCGGGTATGACTTGTCGATGCTTCGACACGAGGGCCAATTCTAGAGAAAATGGGTATCTCTGTCAACCGAAGCCCGAACCCTTCCACGGCCTTCAAATATCAAGTTTTGACTTTGGCCCCAAGTTGTTATATAAGATAGGACGGTTTGTAAAGAAGAGGGCTGCAATGGACGAAAACGAGATCGAAAGACGGTCATGTATCCGTTTTAGGATCCCGGGCTCCACGCTCAATTATCAGCGGAAATCCCTCCTTCCCAAACCCGGCTTCATCGAGGAGTTCTGTCCCATCATGGACATCAGCCGGGGCGGCATCCGCTTCCTGACCCAGAAAATGCTCAAGCCCGATTCCGAGGTCACGCTGCGCATCTCCGTCCCCGGCGAGCGCATCCCGTTTACGATGAAAGGCATCGTCAAATGGTCGTCTCCCGGCGAGGGAAAAAGCTATCCATTCCAGGTGGGTGTTCAGTTCAATCCCTATGGGATGGACAAAGACCAGAATTTGCCCCAGAACATGGTGAAGATCATGGCTCTGGAACAGAAGTTTGCCGATAAGGGAAAAGAGCCCTCCGATACGGAAAAGGACGAGTTCGAGATCTAGACCGACGTTTCTTTTTTCTCGCCTTCGACGACAACCTGGGAGTAGTCTGCTATGGCCAGAAGGAGCCGGCTTATCTCGCTCAGGAGGCCGAGCCGGTTATGCCGAAGTTTCTTGTCCTCGGCCATGACCAGGACCTTGTCGAAGAAAGCGTTTAGGGGAGACTGCAGTTTGAAGACCATGTTCTGCGCTCTGGCGAAATCACCGCTTTCTATCAAGGGAAGGACGTTGTCCCTGATGATGGCGAATGAGGACCAGAGCTCTTTCTCTTCTCTGTCCACGAAAAGATCGCCATTCACCGGATAGGATAGACGGCCGCGAAGGATGTTGTTGACCCGCTTGGCCATCAGGATGAAAGGCTCGAAATACGGGCTCTTCTTCAGGGCGTCGAGGGCCTTGAGGCGGGGAAGAGACATATAGACATTGTCCAAGCCCGCCCCGAGAGCGGCGCTGACCAGGTCATACCGGTATCCCCGGTCTTCATAGATGAACCGGAGCCGCTGCTCGAAGAAGGCCCGGCAATATCCAATCATCTCTTCTTTTGGTCTCTCCAGGATATCTCCATAGGCAGAGATGGCCTTCTCCAGAAGAAGGTCGAGCGAGAGGGAGAGCTTCCTATCCAGGATGATCCGGCAAACGCCATTGGCATTCCGCCGCAGCCCGAAGGGGTCACTCGATCCCGTGACTTGGACTCCGATGCCCACGGCGCCGACGATCGCATCGATCTTATCGGCCAAAGAGAGCAGCGCCCCGGCGAGAGATGAAGGAGAGGCATCCTCAAGGCCGACCGGCTGATAATGTTCATAGATGGCCTGGGAGACCGCCGGAGGATATCCCTCCTCCCTGGCATAAAGACCGCCGACCCTCCCCTGGAGACCGGGAAATTCCCGGACCATCTCCGTCAGGAGGTCGACCTTACAGAGCTCGGCGGCTTGAACAGCTTCTTTTCTTAGCCTTTTTTCGTCGAGTCTGTCACACAGATAGGCGACGAGGAGCTTCAGACGGGCGCGTTTCTCATCATAACTTCCCAATTTTTCCCGGAAAACGACCCGTCTCAGTCCGGCCGCCCTTCTGGCCAGGGGGACCTTGAGGTCCTGTTCCCAGAAAAAGCGGGCGTCCTCGAGCCTGGCCCTGAGAACACGCTCATTTCCCCGGCGGATCAGTCGCTTCGGGTCCTTGGGCGCATCGGCGACACCTAAAAACAGGGGAAGCTGTCGGCTCTCCCGGACCACCGAAAAAAGATTCTGTCCTTCCCGCATGGCCACGCTGAGCACTTCCAAAGGGAGGCGGAGATATTCTCGGGGGAAATCCCCCCGGAAGACATAGGGATATTCCACATCAAAGGTCAGCTTTTCGAGCAGCTCTTCGTCCGGAAAGACCTGCGCCAGCAGCGGGCCCAGGCGTTTTTCGATCTGACGGAGGATGAGGTTTTTTCTCTCGTCCGCCGATAGAATGACCATGTTCTTTTTCAAGCCGGTCCGGTATTCGCGGAATGATTTCACCCGGAACCGATGGGGGGAGAGGAGCTTATGCCCGGACACCAGGTCATTGGACTGGATCCCCTGGATGGAGAATGAAAGAACATGTCCATCCCATAGGGCCAGGATATTCTTTATCGGGCGGGAAAACCGGAGGTTGACCTCTCCCCATTTCATCATCTTGGGAAACGACAGAGAGGTGATGATGCCGGGGAGCGCCTCGGCCAGGATTTCCCCCGTCGCCCGGCCTTGAGTGGTCCTTTTCAAACCGATATACTTGCCCTTGGGAGTTGTTACGACCCGAAGGTTTTCGACTCCGACGTTGTGCGACCTGGCAAATCCGCTGGCTGCGGGAGTGGGAGAGCCGTCGGCGGCAAAAGCCTTCTCCTTCGGCGGACCGATCACGACTTCTTCCCTGTCTTCCTGTTGGGCAGCGAAATCGCCCACCACGACCAGCCTCCGGGAGGTCCCGTAGGTTTGAAGAGAAAAGCAGACGATCCGGCTATCTTGGAGAGTCTTGCCGAGCTTCTCTTCGAGCTGAGCCAGCCCCGCCTTGATATGGGATGACGGCATCTCCTCGGTGGAGATCTCGAGAAGGAATTCCATCAGGGCCTTCCCTTTTGGTCGCAATATTTCCGGGCGATCCCGTTCACAAGGGCCCGAACCTGGCCGATCACCTTGACCCTCTCGGTGACGCTGACCGCCCCGCGGGCGTCCAGAAGATTGAAGAGATGAGAACATTTAAGACACATGTCATAGGCCGGAAGAAGAAGGCCCTTTTCGATGAGCATGGCCGCCTCCGCTTCCGCGAGGGCGAACGATTTCTGAAGTCTTTCGATATCCGCCTGGTTGAAATTGTATTCCGAGAATTCCCTCTCTTCCCGGAGCCTCAGGTCCCGGTAGGAGACATCCCCGGACCAGTCAAGATCAAACATGTTGTCCTTCTCCTCGAGGAACATCTCCAGACGCTCCAGCCCGTAGGTGATTTCCACGGGGACGGGAAAGAGTTCGATCCCACCGGCCTGCTGGAAATAGGTGAACTGGGTGATCTCCAGCCCGTCGAGAACGACCTGCCAGCCGACGCCCCAGGCGCCGATGGTCGGCGACTCCCAGTCGTCCTCATCGAACTTCAGGTCATGCACGGACAGATCGATCCCCAGCCTGGTGAGACTGTTGATGTAAAGCGTCTGGATGTCGGAAGGGGACGGTTTGATAATGACCTGGTACTGGTAATGTTTTTGAACGCGGTGCGGGTTCTCCCCGTACCGGCCGTCCGCCGGCCGACGGGACGGCTGGACATAGCCGACCCTCCAGGGCCGGCGATCAAGGACGCGAAAGAATGTATCCGGGGTCATTGTGCCGGCGCCGACTTCAAGGTCATAGGGCTGGGCCAGGTAGCAACCCTGGTCGGCCCAGTATCTCTGCAGGCTCATAACGAGGTTCTGGAGCGACATCGGGCTACTCTTTCGGCCTCTCCTCCCATCTCAACACCGGGTTACGGGCCGCCGTGGTCTCATCCAGGCGCCTCACCGGAGAGATATGGGGGGCGGACTTGACGATCTCGGGTGTTTCGACGGTTTCCCTTGCGATCGTCTTCATCGCTTCGATAAACTGGTCGAGGTCGCGGCGGCTTTCG
>JBAQGA010000166.1:0-5153 GCA_049287565.1 Candidatus Aminicenantales bacterium | reverse complement strand
CGGTCATGGCCATCCTGCAGATGGAGATGCGCTATGCCGGGCCCCGCGAAGCTATCCACCACGCCATCGTCCGGAAGAATTTCGGCTGCACCCATATCATCATCGGGCGGGACCATGCCGGCGTCGGCAGTTATTATCATCCCTATGCGGCCCAGGACATCTTCGAGGAATTCCCCGACCTGGGGATCGCGCCGCTCTTTTTCCGGGCGTTCTATTACTGCAAGAAGTGCCAGTCCGTGGTGAACGAAAAGATCTGCCCCCATCCTCCGTCCGAGCAGATCCAGTTCAGCGGGACGAAGATCAGGGACCTCCTGGTCAAGGGCCAGATCCCTCCGCCCGAGCTGATGCGGCCCGAGGTGGCCAAGATCATCATGCAGTTCGAGAATCCGTTCAGCGAGTAGGCAACAGAAACCCCAAGATCAGAGAGGAGACGAGAAGCGATGGTCGAGAAGAAGCATGACAACCAGAAAGGCTTTACCCTGTGGTTCACGGGACTGCCCTGTTCGGGCAAATCGGCCGTGGCCAACCGGGTCGCCGAGATCCTCCGCGAGAAGGGGATGCGAATCGAAAGGCTGGACGGTGATATCGTCCGGCAGGACCTCACCCGTGACCTGGGTTTCTCCAAGGAAGACCGCAACGAGAACATCCGCCGGGTCACCTTCGTGGCCAAACTGCTGACCCGCAACGGTGTCGGCGTCCTGACATCGTTCATCTCCCCCTACCGCGATGTCCGGGTGCGCTCCCGCCGGGAGATCGGGAACTTCATCGAGGTCTATGCCAAATGCGCCCTCGAGGAGTGCATCCGGCGGGACGTCAAGGGGATGTACCAGAAGGCGATGAGAGGAGAGATCAAGGAATTCACCGGGATCTCCGATCCTTACGAGGAACCCGAGAATCCCGAGATCCTCCTGCAGACGGATAAGGAGACGCTCGAAGAGAGCGTCGCTGTCGTCCTCAAGAAGCTGGAGGAACTGGGCTATCTCTGATCTTGTCTGAAAGCGGGCGATTATGAAGACCTATCTTGTCACGGGCGGTGCCGGCTTCATCGGCTCCCACATCGCCGAGGAGCTGGTCCGGAGGGGAGAGAAGGTCCGCGTGCTCGACAATTTCATGACCGGAAGGAAGGAAAACCTCGCTCCGTTCCAGAATTTCATCGACCTCATCGAGGGAGACATCCGCGACCTGGAGACCTGCCGGCGGTCCCTCCGAAGGGTCGATTACGTCCTCCACCAGGCCGCCCTGCCTTCCGTGCCCCGGTCGATCGAGGAGCCGCTCCTGGCCCACGATATCAACGTCAACGGCACCTTGAACCTGCTCGTGGCCGGCGTCGAAGCCAAGGCCAAGAAATTCGTTTTTGCCTCCTCGTCATCGGTTTACGGAGATGATCCCGAGCTTCCCAAGAGGGAGGGGGCCGAGGGAAGACCCCTTTCGCCCTACGCCGTCCACAAACTCATCGATGAAAAATATTGCCGGATCTTCCATGAGATCTACGGTTTGGAGACGGTCTGCCTCCGTTATTTCAACGTCTTCGGTTCCCGCCAGGACCCTTCCAGCCAGTATGCGGCCGTCATCCCTTTGTTCATCACCCAGATGATGAGGGGAGAGAGGCCGCAGATATTCGGCGACGGCGAACAGTCCCGGGATTTTACCCATGTCGCCAACATCGTCGAAGCTAACCTGAAGGCCATCGAGGCGCCGGAGACGGCCGGGGGGGATGTCTTCAACATCGCCTGCGGCGAGAGGACAACGGTCAACACCTTGGCCCGGGAGATCAGCGACCTGCTGGGGGTTTCCATCCTGCCTCTTTATGCGGACTCCCGGCCGGGCGATATCCTTCATTCCTTCGCTGATATCGACAAAGCCAGGAAAGCGATCGGCTTCGAGCCCCTGGTCGGTTTCAAACAGGGGCTGAAGAAAGCGGTGGCCTGGTACAAGAAAAGGAGATAGGATGAGCCAAGCTCTCTCGAGCCTCGAGAAAAGAATCCGCACCAAGCAGGTGCATATCGGCGTCATCGGGCTGGGCTACGTCGGCCTTCCTCTGGTCAAGCTGTTCTTAACAAAAGGCTTCAGGGTCACGGGATTCGACATCGACCCCAAGAAAGTGATTTCCCTGAACCGGGGGAGAAGCTATATCCGCCACATCTCGGCCAGGGAATTGAAAGGATTTCTGGGGAAAAAAGCCTTCCGGGCGACCGCCGACTTCGCCCGGTTGCGCAACATGGACGTCATTATCATCTGTGTCCCCACGCCTCTCGATGCCCATAAGAATCCGGACCTTTCCTTTGTCCTCCAAACCGCCCGGGTCATCGCCAAGTATATGAAAAAAGGACAGCTCATCATCCTCGAGAGCACGACCTATCCCGGGACGACGGATGAAGAGATGCTGCCCATCCTGGAACAGAGCGGGCTGCGTCCGGGCCGGGATTTCTTTCTGGCTTTTTCTCCGGAACGGGAGGACCCCGGAAACCCTTCCTACTCCACAGAAACGATCCCTAAAGTTATCGGCGGGCTCACCCCGACATGCCGGCGGCTGGCCGATCTCCTATACGGCCAGGTCGTCATCCGGACCGTGCCCGTCTCTTCGACGCGGGTGGCCGAAGCCGTCAAACTGCAGGAGAACATTTTCCGGTCGGTGAATATCGCTCTGGTCAATGAATTGAAAATCATCTTTGAGCGGATGGGCATCGATGTTTGGGAGGTCATCCGGGCCGCCTCCTCCAAGCCTTTCGGCTATATGCCCTTTTATCCCGGACCGGGATACGGCGGGCACTGCATCCCCGTCGACCCGTTCTACCTGACCTGGAAGGCCAAGGAGGTTGATTATCCGACCAAGTTCATCGAACTGGCCGGGGAGATCAACACCCGGATGCCTTATTATGTCGTCAACAAGACGGTCGAGGCCTTGAACCGGCGCAGGAAATCGATCCGCGGCGCCAAGATCCTCGTCCTCGGGATCGCCTACAAGAAGGACATTGACGATCAGCGCGAATCACCCGCCCTCAAGATCATCAGCATCTTCAAGCAGAAAGGCGCCCGGGTGAGTTACAACGACCCCTACGTCCCGCGCTCCGTCGGACACAGGCAATATCCCGGAATAAATCTTTGCTCCGTTGCGTTGACGCCGAAGAGGCTTCGAGAGAGCGACGCCGTTGTCATCGTTACCGACCATTCGGCCTTTGACATCGACGCTATCGTCCGGCAAGCCCCGCTGGTCGTGGACACCCGGAACGTCGTCAAAAGAAAACGCCGCAATGTCATCAAGGCTTGAGAGGAGGGGGGAATGAAGATCGCGGTCATCGGTACGGGCTACGTCGGCCTGGTAACCGCCGCCGGGCTGGCCGAGCTCGGCAATCAAGTCATCGGCACGGACAAGGACGGGGAAAAGATCGACCGGATCTCCCGGGGAGTCGTCCCTATCTACGAGCCCGGCCTGGACAAGCTCCTGGCCGAAAACATCCGGAAGGGCCGGCTGTCCTTCAACCCCGACCTGAACGTGGTCATCCGGGAGGCCGATGTTATCTTTGTCTGCGTCGGCACCCCCCAGCATTCCGACGGCAGCGCCGACATGTCCCAGATTGAGGAGGTCTCCCGCCTGATCGCC
The DNA here is from genome assembly GCA_049287565.1 of Candidatus Aminicenantales bacterium. Classification (GTDB taxonomy): domain Bacteria; phylum Acidobacteriota; class Aminicenantia; order Aminicenantales; family UBA8522; genus UBA8522. Next base: position 1,552 of record JBAQGA010000166.1, on the reverse strand, counting down.
GATAATCTCAATCGCTACAAGCTCGTGGTGGAGAAAAGCACCGTCCCGGTTAAGACCTCGTTCTGGATCAAACGGACGATCGGGCTTTATAAAAAGACGGACACCGATTTTGATGTCGGCTCCAATCCTGAATTCTTGAGGGAGGGATCCGCGGTCACCGATTTTCTCCGTCCCGACCGCATCATCATCGGTGTCGAGACGGAGAGGGCCCGGGATCTTCTCTGCGGCCTCTACGAAAAGCTCCGGGACCGGCTGGTCGTCACCAACATCGATACCGCCGAACTGATCAAGCACGCCTCCAACTCCTTCCTTGCCCTGAAGATCTCCTACATCAACCTGATCTCGAGCATCTGCGATAAGACCGACGCCAACGTCGAGCAGGTGGCCCAAGGCATGGGGCTCGACCCGCGCATCGGGAGGCGTTTCCTGAAAGCGGGGATCGGCTACGGCGGATCCTGTTTTCCCAAGGACATCAAGGCTTTGGTTAAGATCGGCGAGGATCTGGGCGTTGACATGAGCCTGCTCAAGGAAGCGGACAGGATCAATCTTGGCCGGATCCGGGTTTTCGTCGAAAAGATCAAGCAGGCCCTCTGGATCCTCAAGGATAAGCGGATCGCCGTCCTCGGGTTGGCCTTCAAGCCGGAGACCGACGATATCCGGGAGGCGCCCAGCATCAACGTCGTCCGCGAGCTTCTTCGTGAAGGGGCCCGCTTGCGGCTGTATGATCCTCAGGCCATGGAGAACATGAAAGAACTTTACCCCTCGGAACCCGACCGTCTGGAGTATTGCGACTCTGCCCGCCAGGCGGCCGAAGGGACGAATGCCCTGATCATCCTGACCGAATGGGAGGAGTTCGTCGGGCTGGATCTGGAGCGGATCAAAGAGGCTATGGCCAATCCGATCATCGTCGATGGGAGGAACGTTTTTGACGCGGCGGCGCTGCGCAAACTCGGTTTCGAGTATTATTCCATCGGCCGCAAATAATCGGCGATCCCGGCCATTCACTTTGACTTTATTTCGAGGGTGTGGCCCTTGAAATCCGTAGCCACGACAACAAATTCATCTTGAAGCCGTTTTTCCAGGTGGAAGGGGACCTCGAGCCCGTCCCGCCGCACCTCGAGCTCTTTCCGGCCGTTTCCTGGTTCGGAAACGCCAAAAAAGGTCCAGGGGATGAGCAATCGGACCTTGCCCTGACCTGTAAAATTGCTTTCGTACCGGAACAGGATCTTCCGCTCGCTCTTGACCGGACGATAATCGAGAGCAGCGAATAATCCGGATGAAGGGAGGTGAATGTGAACACGGCCTTCATCCTCGCCGAGCTTAGGCTCCAGGTCAAGGCTTTTTTCGCCCAGCGCGAACCCAAAATAGCCTTCGTAGAGGGCCCGAGCCAGGCTGCCGGCGCTCCCGGCATAATCATCGCTGCCGCGGCCGCTCCCATCTTTCGTGTCCCATTCGAACAGCCCGCCGTTCCGGATATTCTTGGCCGCGATCTCGATGAGCTTTTCCCTGGCCGCGGCGCTGAAACCGTTCTCGAACATGGCCAGGACCAGTC
>JBAQGA010000165.1:0-9963 GCA_049287565.1 Candidatus Aminicenantales bacterium | reverse complement strand
CCTACAACCTGGTCAACTGGTTCAAACGACTCTGCCTGCCGGAGGAGTTCGAAAAAATGACCTTGAGAAGCCTACGGGCTCAAATCCTTCTTGTGCCGGGCGAACTGATCCGAACCGGGAACAAACCAACTCTCAAGTTCCCGGCGAATTACTGGCATAGGGATGTGATCGAATATGCGCTCAGGCAGATCGACAAGCTCAAAATATGATGTTTTCACGCAGGTTTCAGGTATAATAATGAGAAGATTAGTAAGTCGGATTGCCTAAATCAGGTAGAATCTCCTAGATTCTCTTGAGAAAGTCGCTTGTTTTGTATATTTGTTGATTCTGTTTCCAAGATGTTGCCAGCGAGGCAGGAGCTTCTGCGGGGAGAAGATGAGGAGTTGCTCCTCCGTCTCTACAATGATGCCGGTTATGTCCGCCAGGGGATTGAAGTGTTAAAGAAACACAGATTGTCAGTTTTCAGATAAACAAACGTCGTCTTCATCCCAATCTCAAATCAGGTTTCAGGATGGACTGTGCTGAGCCTACTTCCAGAGGGTTGAGACGAAGCGTTCGACCTCGGGAATGCCTCCCTGGTAGATGAGATAGCCGTTATGGGGCTCGCGCTCGGTGATCTCTCCGGCGATGGGCGTCAGCATGATTTCTTTGACTTTCGTCAAATCTTTCGTCTGGCCGAGCGCCCAGCCGAGCTTGACATAGGCGACCTCCGGAAGCATGTTCGCGGCCGGGACGACACCGAGCTCCATGATGTCCCGGCCGGTATCATAGACGAACATCTGGACGTAGCCCCAGAGCGTCTGGACCGTCATGTATATGGCGATGCCCTTGTCGTTGGCCCGGCGCAGCGCCGGGTAAAGGGGCTTGTTGACGTGCCCGAGACCGGTGCCGGCGATGACGATCCCCTTATAGCCGTTGTCGATCAGGGCTTCGATGATATCGGGCTTCATGTTGGGGTAATAGTAGACGATCGAGACCTTCTCCTCGAAGGCCGTGTTGATGATGACGTTCTTATCGCTCCGGCGCCTCTTGTAGTCTTCCCGCAGAGGGATGATCCTGTCCCGGCTGACCATGGCGATGGGGATGTCGCCGATCGTCCGGAAGGTGGACCGGGACGAGGAGTGCATCTTGCGGACGCGCGTCCCCCGATGGAGCAGGTCGTACTGGTCGCTCGTCGGCCCGAACATGCAGACCATAACCTCGGCGATATCGCTCTCGGCGGCCGTCTTGGTGGCGTCGATGAGGTTGAGCGCCGCGTCGGAAGAGGGCCGGTCGCTCGACCGCTGCGAACCGACCATGACGATCGGGACCGGTGTATCCTGGACCATGAATGAGAGGATGGCCGCCGTGTGGTGCATGGTGTCCGTGCCGTGCCCGATGATGATCCCCTGGACCCCTTTCCGGATCTCCTGGCCGATGGCCGTGGCCGTGCCGACCCACTGTTCCGGACCCATGTTCTCGCTGAAGACGCCGTAGAGCTTCTCCGTCTCGAGATTGCAGATATCGGCCAGCTCCGGCACGGAGCCGTAGAGCTCCCCCGGTGTAAAGGCCGGAATGACGGCGCCCGTCCGGTAGTCGAGCCGGCTGGCGATCGTCCCGCCCGTCCCGAACAGCTTCACCCGCGGCTTCCGGGGGTCGTAGGGGAACTCTTTCTCCGGGATCTTGTAGTGAGCTTCCTTGTACCCGATCTCCTTGATCTCGGTCACCGTATCTGCGGTTATACCGACGTTGTAGCCGTTGCGGAGCTTCAGGACGATGTGCTTGTCGTCGGCGGTCTCAGAGCGAGGCAGGATGATCCCGGTGAATTTGCCCCGTGTCGTCACCACCTCGGCATCGCTCCAGACCTGGACGCCCTGCGCCTTGAGCAGGGCCAAAGCTTTTCCCCTGTATCCTTTATAAATATCGCTCATGTCCTTTCCCTATCCTCCGGTCAGAAGCGGCCGGTGCCTGCTCCCAAGGCGTCTCGGAGGAAAGAGGCCACCTTTTCCCCGGAAAATCTCCCCCTCAGCTCGGCCATCAATACGCCCATGAGATAACGGAACTTCTTCCCCGGGTCCCGGGGGTCGAGGTTTCTTTCCAGTCCCCCGACGATCCGGACGATCTCTCGAACGTCCTCACCGCCGAGCGGAACGAGGCCGAGCTTGACAAGGCTTTCTCCCGGCGACCGGTTCTCCGTCGACATCCGCTTCAAGATGTCCGGGAAGGCCTCTCTGGCGAATTCGCCGCGGACGTGGCGGGTAAACAGGTCCAAGATCTCTTCATCACCGAGACGCGATACAGGGAATCCTTTTCTTTTCAATGATTTCAGGGTCTGGCTGAGGATGACTCCGGCCAGGGTCGGGTTGAAGGACAGAGACTCCACGGCCCGCTGGAACAAGGGCGCGCGCTCGTCGATCACCAGGCCCTCGATGATCTCAGGAGGAAGGCCAAGCTTCCGGAAATAGGCGCGGCGTTCCCAGGGCGGCATCGGCAGCCGGCCCCTCGCCCGTTCGATCCGTTCCTCGGAGACCGGCACCGGCGGCATGTCGGTATCTGGATACATCCGGTTGGGGCCGGGCAGGATCCTCTCGAACCCGTTGATGCCGGTCGGAAAGGCCTGGCGGGTCTCGTTGGGGATGCAGTCCGCTGCCTCCCGGGCGCGGATGACGATCTCCTCCGCCGCCGTCTCCGAGTCCTTGACGTCCCCCCAGACCAACACTATGGCGTCGTCCTTCTTCGCCCTGAGAGCCGCGCCGATCTTCTTCCATTCCGCCAGGGTGATCGGGTTGTCCATCATCTCGCTATGGACAATGTTGGGAAGCTCATCCAGACAGGCAATGACCCGGACCCGGTCGGAGACTTCGCTGGCGAAATCGCGGCCCGGCTGGAGCGGAAAGCTCAGCAATCCCTTGAATTGGGCGAGTCCGACGGCCAGGACGCGCCATTCCCGTTCCAGGGCGCGCCGGATCGGAGAGAAGGCCGTGTTTTTCAGGATGTCGGTGACCTCGGCCGCGGTCGATCCCAGTGTCTCCTTGGTAACTCCTCTGCCCTGGATCTCACTCCGGAGCTCGAGAAGGTTAGCCTGCCTGAGGGCTTCGAAATGGGTCAGCCGGGGGATGTAGGGAATCCGGTGAACCCCCTTGATCTCCACCCGCGTCCCACCTTCGACACTGACGTTGACGTCCTGCCGGGCCCGGCCGATCCCGGTCCGGACCTTGCCCGTCGAGCGGGCCAGCTCGCGCAGCAGCTCGGCCACCTCGGCCACCTCCCAGGGGGCGCGCATATCGGGATAGGTCACCGTCTCGATCAGCGGAATGCTGAGGCGGTCGGTCTTATAGACGCGTCTGTGTCCCCGGTCGCTGACTTCACGGCAGGCATCCTCCTCGAGGCCCAGTTGCCGGATGCCGATACGCCTATTCTTGTAGGGGACCCAGCCGTCCGTCCCGAGGATGGTCGTCCTCTGGAAGCCGGCCGGGATGCTGCCGTCGAGGTACTGTTTGCGGGCGATATGGAGTTCACCGACGATGTTGCAGTTGAGGAGCAGGGTGACCTCGAGGGCGATGTCGAGGGCCTCCTGGTTGAGCTCGAAAGGTGGGGTGTCGTCCATCTCGTAGGTGCAGATGTTGCGTTTGTTGAGCTGGTAGACAATCTCCTTGCGGGTCTTGAACTCCATCAGGGCGGTGCCGTCGTACTCGCCGAGCTCGGACAGGGTCGGACGCATGTGGCGGAGGACCTCGGCGTCGTATTCTTCGTAGTATTCTCCGGCCGGACAGCGACAGAAAAGCTTCTTCTGCGTCTTGAGCTGCTGGTGGATCTCGAGGCCGGATTTGAAGCCGAGCTCGAAGTAACCTTTCTCTTCGAGCTCTCCGAAATCAATAATCCTGGGCATGATGGAGTCTGGGAATATACCACAGGGGAAAGACCCCTTCAAGGGAGAGGCTCGGGGTATGGGCTCGAAGGCCCGAGGATTTCCCCACAGCGTTCCTTTGGAGGGATAAGGCTTCGCCTTACCCCTTCCAACGCTCGCTTCGCTCTCTGCCTCCCCTTCTCGGACTTCGTCCTCCGACCAAGGGGGCCATCCCCCTTGGAACCCCCCTGCTTTGCTCTGCAAATCAGGGAAATCCCCTTATTTCCTCGGCTCGCTCTCCGCTTCGCGGATCCCTGCCCGCTCGCCTCCGGATGACCTTCTCGCCCATACCCCTCGCCTTGTCTTAAGAGAATACGGTTACTTTAGCCTTTTCCCCGAGCCTATTCCGTCGAGACGGCGTATCTTTTGATCGTCTGGTAGCCCTCATCGGACTCCTCGATCCCGTAGGCTTTGCCGGCTTTCAGGAGCCTGAGGTCCGTTTTGGTGATGAACTGGGCGATGAACCGGCCTTCGGCGTCGAAGACATCGATCACATACTCCCCCTTAGCTTTTCCTTTCACATAAGTGCGAACGAACATTCTGCCCTTGTCGTCAAGGATGAAGTATTGAAAAGGCGGGAAGTACTCGGGGAAGGAGATCATCTCCTTAATATTGACGCCCGGCGTTACGTTCGGTATCCTCGCCAGCATCTCATCAATATCCGCCTGGGTGACTTTCACCCGGTCATATTCTTTTTGGATGGTCCGGATGTGTTTTCCCTCCGGGCTGTAAACCTTGATCTCATAGTTCACATTTCTGCCGTAGTAGATGTTGTCCGCCGGGTCGAACTGGTAAACGGACATCAGCTCCAGGATGTTCATCTTGGTACCCGAGCCCGGAATGGGAAACGGGAACTCGATCTTGTCGAGGGTGAAGAGCGGTTTGAGGTCGGGGTCGAATTTCTTGATCTCGACGAACATCTGGGCATTTCCGTCCGCGAAGCCCATTTCCTGTCCGATGGAATTCCCCTTGCCATCCAAGAGGATGTTGGCCAGGCCCAGCGTTCCGGACATGGGGATGTTCTTGATGAACTCACCGCTGGGCTTGAACAGGGCCAGCCGACGGTTGGTCGCGTCCGCTACGATAAGAGTGTTGTCGGCAGTGAGCTGAATCCCCGAAGCCATCCCCAGCTCTCCCGGGCCCTGACCGGGCTTGCCGATCGCACGGAGAAATTTCCCGGTCCGGTCGAAGACCTTGATCTTCTGCTCCTTGAAATCGAGGGCAAAAACGGCGCCATCAGCGCCGACGACGAACGTGCTCACCTGAGAAAAGGATTGCTCCGGGTCAGCGCCGCCGCCGATTGTCAGTTCTTCGGTCAGCACAATCTTAGAGGGCTGCCCTTTAACGGAATTCGGTTTCTTGGCGTTGGAAACGACCGTGACCCCGTCCACAGTTTTGATCTTCTGCCCCTCGGCCAGACCGAAGATCAAGACGACGGATAATCCGATGAGCCAAACAGGCGATATCTTTTTCATGAATCTTCTCCTTGTTCCCTTCTAATATACCTGCTATCAGCCGTTCAGTTCAAATTAAGCCCAACCCGCTCTTATTCCTTCGTATTTCCCAAGGCGAGGGTTTGGGTCTATCCCGGAGACATCTTCTAAAAATTTGTCCTCAATGTATTAATTTCTCATGGCCCTGCGGGCCACCCGCGAACGATGAAAATCCCCCTCCTCCCCACCTCCTCCCACCAGGGGAGGAGGATATGTAGGGAGTGCGCCCATTTGCTCTTCACCCCACCTGGAAGAGGATTTCTGAATGGCCCATCTGATTCCTCCCCCCTCGTGGGGGAGGATGGAGGAGAGGGGGATTTTCTAGGTAATCCCCCTTTATCTCTGGAAAAGTGGCGAGAAATAGAGAATCACGAAAAGGATGACGGCGACCACGATCACCGAAAGCCCGACATCCAGGCGGTTCCAGCTGGCCCGTGAACTGGCCTTGTCGGCGGCCACGGTCGTGGCATAGGTCAGGCCCTGGATTTCTTCCACTGCGGGAGCGCGCGTCAGGAGGCTGACCGCGACCATGACCGCTATACAGACGAGGAACAGGGCCACACAGAAATAGAGGAAACTGACGGTGGCGAACTGGTGGAGCCAGCCGGAAAGGCTGCCCTTGTTGAGCTCGGCCACCAGCCTCAGGATGCCCAGGACGAACCCGCCGACAAGAGCGGCGACCGCGCCCTTGGAATTGATCCGCTTCCAGAAGACTCCAAGGAGGAAGACGGCGGCGATCGGCGGGCCCAGATAGGACTGGACGCTCTGGAGGTAGTGGTAGAGCTCACCGGAGATATTCTTCATCAGCGGGATCCAGAGCACTCCCGTCAGTACGACTACTCCTGTGGCCAGACGGCCGACCCGGACGAGGGTCTTTTCGGAGGACTGCGGCCTCAATTTCTTGTAGATATCCATGGTGAAGATCGTCGAGCAGGAGTTGAAGACCCCGGCCAGCGAGCTCATCAGCGCCGCCAGCAGCCCGCCGACGACGAGACCTCGCAACCCGATGGGGAGCAGCGCCCGGACCATGACCGGAAAGGCCATGTCGGCCCGGTCGAGCTGGATCTGGCCCGACTGAGCCAGGGCAAAGGCCATTACACCCGGGAGGACGAAGATGAAAAAGGGCGAGAGCTTGAGATAAGAGGCGAAGATGCTGCCGCGCCGCGCCTGGGTCTCGTTCCGGGCCGCCAGGGCCCGCTGAACGATATATTGGTCAGTGCACCAGTACCAGAGACCGACGATCGGCGGCGCCAGGACCATGCCCAGCCAGGGGAATTCCGGGTGGTTGAGGGGGAGGAAAAGGTTGAGGTGGCTGCTCCCGGCAATAGACACCAATTTCCCCCAGCCGCCGATCTTGATCAGTCCGGCGACCGTCACCAGGGCGGCTCCGAGCAGAAGGACGACCGCCTGCATCGCCTCGGTATAGACCACGGCCCGCAACCCGCCTACGACCGTGTAAATGCCGGTCAGGAGGACGACGATCAGCGCCCCCGTCCAGAAGTCGATGCCCATGAGGACCTGGAAGACCACGGCACCGGCATAGACGTTCACCGCGACCTTGGTCAGGACGTAGCTGATCAAGGCCACAAGAGACAGAAACCAGCGGGCCGTCGGCGAGTAGCGTTTTTCCAGGAATTCGGGCATGGTGAAGACGCGGCTGCGCATATAAAAAGGGATGAAGACCCAGCCCAGGACCAAGACGAGCCAGGAATGGAGCTCGTACATACCCATGGCCACCCCGGTCTTGGCCGCGGTCCCGGCCAGCCCGACGATGTGCTCGGCGCCGATGTTGGAGGCGAAGATGGAAGCGCCGACGATGAACCAGCCGATGTGCCGGCCGGCCAGGAAATAGTCGGTCGAGGTGTCCTGCCTCTGCCTCATCCCCCACCAGGCGATGCCCATGACGACCAGGAAATAAGCGCCGACGACGATCCAGTCCAAGGCTTGGAATGCGTTCATGCCCTCTCCTCCTGGAACAGGCTCGATCTCTCTTCCACCGGCCCGGCGATCCCGGACCCGGTGAAATCGTCTTTAACCGCTCAGAACTTCCGGCTCAGCCCGGCGATGAAGGTGACGTCGTTTCTCTTGATCCCCGAGCCGACCGGCTTGTTAGCCCATATCAGAGTATTCGCCATATTGACCGGGCCGTCGGCCGCAAGAGTGAAGGAAAAACTGGAGGATTGAGCGTTCCCGCGGGCCAATGACAGCCCGAGAGAGACATCCCCTTTCCAATGCGGCGGCTCTTTTTTGGGCTCTTCGGCTCGTCCGAACGATCCTAAAGATAGAACGAGCGAAATGACTATCACGAAGACTCTTTTCTTGTTCAGCGGAATTTTCGCCTCAATTTTTCTCCGGCTCCAATTTGGAAAATCCAGGAAAATTATTATATCCGGATGGACCCGAAAAGCCAGAGAATTTTTGCTTCGAGCGGTCCGTGACCAAGAAAACCGGGGCCTGAATGCGGGGAAGATTCGTCTCGGACGCAGGCGACAGACGGATCAGTGCCTGATTTTTTCTTCCAGGGACTGGACGAGCTTCCTGATATTTTCCTGGCCGGGATTGATCTCCAGAGATCTCTTCCAGGCCCTCAGTGCCTCTGCGGCATTGCCCTTTTGGTAATGCGCCGTCCCCAGGAGGTTGAGAATCTCCAGGTTCATCCCGAACCGGGAGAGATAATTCGTGTAATCAGCGATCGCTTCATCCAGCTGACCCAGAGAATGGGCGGACTTCCCGTGAAAGTAAAGGACCAGGTCCGTCGCCTTCTCACCCGTCCACGGGGTGAGGATGTCTTTGATCCTTTGGTATTGGCCCTCGATGAAAAGGCCTTGACTTAAGCCCAGCGCGTATTTGGCTTGCGTTGGATTCTTGGCATAGACCTTCTCGAGAAAAACCAGAGCGTCCTTGTTTCTTTTCAGATTGAGCAATTGGAGACCCATGTCGTAATCGTATTCCTCGGCGGCCGAGACCGGGATGACCTTGGAGACGACAAGGGGGCGGCCGATGCCTGGAGCCGCCGTAATCTCGAAGTCCTCATCCTGCGCCAGGAGCTTGGCTCCGCGGGAGTCCAGCACGGATACTCTGATTTTATAATAGTCGGGGGGGAAATCCTGGAGAGGAAACACCTCTAGAAAATCCGGAGCGTTTTGATACTCGCCGATTTTCTTGAGTTGACTCAGAAACTGGGCTTCCTTGCGGAGTACTTCATATTTCAGCTGTCCCGAGGACCGGAGTTCCGGAGGCAGTCCCAAGATTTGAAAAAAGACGATCAGGTTCTCTTTTTGGCTGAATGTTTTCCGGGCGGGCGTCAGCAGCTGGCCGTAACGAATCTGAAAGGGGATAAACTCCGCCGCTGGCGAAGCGCTCTTTTCCAGCCGGTATCCCAAGACGAGAGGAGTTATGGCCGGGAGGGCGCCTTCTTCCGGAATCGCGATGGTTCCTTCAAACGTCGTGAATTCCTTGGAGACCGTGTTTTTGAGCAGGAGGTCGAACCTGTAGGTTCCCGGCACCAGGGGGAAAAGGTCCTGGATGGCCAGCGCTTTGGCGCCCAGGTCCTGAATTTCCGGGCCGCTGAAGCTCAGCGGAAACTCTTTCATGTACTGGAAAACGGTATTCCCATTGGTGTCCGAAACCCGGCCGTCGAGCTCGTAATTCGTGCTATACTTGTCGCCGTAGGAATCGACGGAAATCTTCTTCGGTTCGATGGAATAGTGGACCATAAAGCGCCCTGACTCATCCTTGATGACATAAAGCGAAGAATCGCTGGGGATATAGTTGGCCGAGTAATCGACCTCGATGACATCTTTGTACTTGAGCAGGGCTTCGGCGTATGTATCCTCGACTTTCTTCTGGGGATAAGAAAAAACGTTGCCGAGGAGCCGTGTAGAAGCGAGGGAAACGGTGCCGGACGCGGACCTTTCCCCCGGGATGAGCGAAAGAGTCTGGTAGGCCAGGTTGGGGGCCAGCTTGGCCAGCTGCTGGACGGCGGACAGTTGTCTGCTGCTTTCCTGCATATACTCGGCCGTCAGTCCAGTCCCCCAATCGGCGAGCAGGCTTTCCGGCCCGTCGTCAACGGGTGAATAAAGGACATATTCTCCCATTCCGTGCTTCTTGAAGAAGATGATGTTGAACCCGGTGGGCAAGCCATATTCCGGATCGCCCTCGTAAGACCATATCTGGACCGGATAAACGCCATTGATGCTATCATAGTCTTCGATATTCTTGGGCGGGCCGAGGATGATATGGATCCTCCCCCTGTCGGTCATCCAGCCCGGCCGTGGAGTTCCCCGGCCGAAGTATTCGTTGGCGTACTTCCTCCGTTGATAGTGCTCATCCCTGAACTCATTGCGGGGCGTGCCCGGGGTTGGGTCTCTGTGCTTCCAAAAGGCTTCGATAAAAATATCCCTTTCCCTGTCTGTCTCGAGCTTCCGGAAGACGTCTCGTTCTGTGGGAGTGACAATGTAGACGACTTCTTCCTCCAGCCAGAGGCGGTACTGCTCCGGGAGGTTGGGCCCGGACTTCTTCTGAGCGGAGATGACGGGCAGGCATAATCCTATTGTTAAAAGGAAGGAAAGCCATCGTTGGGGG
>JBAQGA010000164.1:0-8325 GCA_049287565.1 Candidatus Aminicenantales bacterium | reverse complement strand
CAGGGAAAGCGAGGCCTCCCGCATCTCGTCGGGGATGGAGGAAAAGACCTCGAGGGAGACCGCGATGATGGTCGGGAAAATCATGATCGCCAGGACAATGCCGCCGGCCAGCACGCTGTAGCCGCTCGACTGGACGCCGAAGACCGGGGCGATGACCCGTCCGACGAGCGGAACAACCAGGAGAACACCCCAGACGCCGTAAATCACCGAGGGGAGGCCGGCCAGTAGGTCGATTATCGGCTTGGTGAATTCGCGGACGAAGCGGGGGGCATATTCGGAAAGATAAACGGCCGTGAGCAGCGAGACCGGAACGGCCAGGGCCAGCGCGATGAAGGTGACCCACAGAGTCCCCATGAGGAACGGCAAGAGGCCGAAATCCCCTCTCAAGGGAGACCAGGAGGAGGACATCAAGAGAGAGAAGAAAGGCTTTTCCGCCAGGATCGGCCGGGACCGGATGAAAAGGCCGACGAGAATCAGCAGGACCAGAAAGGCCGGCACCGACGTCAGGACGAGCATCGTCCGCCGCGCCAGCCGGTCTTTGAAGAGTCTCATCGGTTGTCTTCAGCGCGATTCTATCTTTTTCAACCCCTCTTCCAGCTTTTCGGGAGGGAGCGCGATGTAGCCCGTCTCGGCGACGAACTTCTGACCCTCGCTCAGCACCCAGCGCAGGAACTCGACGACCAGCGGATCCTGAGGCCGTCCTTTGGTCACTAGATAAAGATCGCGGGCGGGCGGCGAGGGATAAGCTCCCCGGGCGATGGCCGCCGTAACGGCCTCGCGGTCCTGGTAAAAGCTCTCGGCGTCGTCGATCTTTCCATTGCCGTCGAGGTCGATAGGCAGAATGGCAATCCCGGGAACCGGCTTTTTCGACTTGGCATCATAAGCATAATTGATGTTGTTGAAGCCCACTCCGAGGGGATCGCGGCGGACGGCCTCGGCCAGTCCGGGGTCGCCGTAAACACCCACTCCATTCAAGTCCTCCTGCCTCCGGCCGAGGAATTCCGCCCAGGTTTCGGCGGCGCCGCAGGCGTCAGAACGCGTAAAAACATGGAGTGCTGTCTTGTCAGGAGTTCCCAAGGCGTCTCCCCAGGTCTTGGCCGTCTCGGTGATCCAGATGGCGCTGAACGCCTCCTTCTTGAGGCCTGTTTTCTGGATCCGGCTCAGCAGCGGATTCTTCGCGCTGAGAGTGGGGACGACAGCGTCCTTGCAGACGGCGATGGCAAAGGCCCCTCTCTCCACTTCGGTTGGATGGATGCCCCGCGAGACCATGCCGAAATCCACGGCCCCGGCGAGGGCATCGGCGATCCCTTTCCCGGCGCCGCCGGCCTGGACATCGACCCGCACCTTCGGATGGACCTTCGAGAATTCCTCTCCCCACTTGATGGCCATGGGATAAAGGGCCCAGGCGCCGGAGAGAGTCAGGCCTCCCTGCCATTCTTTTTTTTGGCCGTGAAGCGGAAACACGATCATGGCGGCGATCGCCAAAATTCCCAGAATGCTCGTGCCTTTTTTCATTCATTCTCCCTCAAAAAAAGATCTTGGCCGCAGAGAAAGGGCAGTAGGATGGTCGCGTCTTTCCGTTGCCAGCAGTCCACGCATTTTCTTTTATCTATATTGTCTATAAACCTAGTCGACTATTTCCCGAAAAATAAATCACCGCTTTTCTCCTGCAAAGGCGGCTCGAGCGGCACGCGCTTTTTTAGCCAGATCGGCAAAGGTCGTCCTCTCCAGGATTTCGGCCACAGCGTCCCGGACCTCTTTCCACAGCCCTCTCAAACTGCAGGTCCGCTCGTGCGGACAAACCTCATAGGCCGTAACGCTGACACAGTCGATCGGCGCCAGCGGCCCGTCCATGGCCCGGATGACCTCGGCAACATTGATCTCGGCCGGGGGCTTGGCCAGATAGTAGCCGCCGTCCGGCCCCTTGCGGCTTCTCAGCAAGCCCGCCCGCTTGAGCTGGAGGAGGATCTGCTCAAGAAAGCGCCGGGGAATGTCCTGGGCCTTGGAGATATCCCGGATGTGAAGCGGTTCCATCTCGTAGTGGAGGGAGAGTTCGAGCATCGCCCGGCTGGCGTATTCTCCCTTGGTCGAAAGCCGCATACCTCACTCCTCTATTTAGTCGATTGACTCAATCGGCTTTGTAATCTATCACGCAGGGAAGAGGCTTGTCAAGCTTTTTTTATTCCGCTTGCCGGACATAGCAACCGGCGGCCTCCGAGCATCGCTTGCAATAGCCGGGGCGGTCTCCTAAAATGAGATGTTCTTCTGAAGCCATGGACCTGCGCCGGACCGCCCTGAAATTTCTCGACCTTCCGCTGCGGATAAAGTTCGTCCTCAGCTCCCTTATCGTCATTCTCTTTGGCGGCCTGGTCTCCCTTTTCCTCGGCACCCGCCTTGAGCACAGGACCATCATCGGCCTGGCTCAGGCGAAAGTGCGTCATGACCTGGCTTCCGCCTGGATGGTCTATAACGAAAAGCTCAACGATATCCGCGATATTGTCCTTCTCAACGCCGGCCGTGATTCCGTCCAGTCCGCCCTATTGGCCGGCGACCGGGAGACCCTGCTCCGCATCATGGACCGCGTCCGCAGGGATTTCGAGCTCGATATCCTGACTATCACCGACCGCTCCGGCAGGGTGGTGCTGCGAGCGAGCCAGCCCGCGGTCTCGGGCGACGACCAGTCGTCCGACCCACTGGTCAGCCGCGCCCTCCGCCGCGAGACCGTCACCGCTACGGAGATCGTCCCGCGATCGGAGCTGCTCAAAGAGGGCCCGGATCTGGCCGCCCGCTCCTACCTCGAATTCATCCCGACACCCATGGCTGCCCCCCGGCCGGAGGGCCACGAGGAGGACGGGATAGTGCTCAAGGGGGCTGCCCCCATCATCGACGCCCAGGGCGAGGTCCTCGGCATCCTCTACGGCGGCATCCTCCTCAACCAGAACTATGAGATCGTGGACCGGGTCAAGGACATCGTGTACAAAGGGGAGAGGTACAAGGGCAAGGAGATCGGCACGGTCACCGTTTTCCAGAACGACCTGCGCATCTCGACCAATGTCACGGATGCCGCGGGCGAGCGGGCCATCGGCACCCGGGTCTCCCAGGAAGTCTATGACGCCGTCCTCATCCGGGGCGTCCCCTGGGTGGGTCGCGCCTTCGTCGTCAACCATTGGTACATCACGGCCTACGAGCCGATCAAGGACATCGCCGGCCGGATCATCGGCATGCTCTACGTCGGGATGCTGGAAAAGCCCTACATCGACCTTCGCAACAGCGTCATGCTCACCTTTGCGGGAATTGCCGCCCTCTGTGTCGTCGTCCTCCTCGTCATCCTGTTTTTCATCACCTCGAGCATCACCGATCCCTTGAGGCGCCTGGTTCTGGCCACCGACCGGATCGCTCGGGGAGACCTGAACCATCGTGTCCGGATCGGCTTTCGGGACGAAATCGGCCAACTCGCCCTCTCCTTCAATCAGATGACCGAGAATCTCAAGCTGGCCAACGAGAACCTCATCCAGTGGGGAAAGACCCTGGAAAAGAGGGTTGAGGAGAGGACGAAAGAATTGCGAGAGATGCAGGACTACCTGCTCCAGTCCGAGAAACTGCGATCGCTGGGCAAGATGGCGGCCGGCGTCGCCCACGAGATCAACAATCCCCTGACCTCCATCCTTATCAACACCCATCTCATGCTTGAAAAACTCGAGAAAAGGCACGATTTCTACGAGAATCTGAGCCTCATCGCCGATGAAACCGCGCGCTGCACCCAGATCGTCAAGGGCCTCCTGGAATTCGCCCGGCAGAACCCACCGCAGAAAACGCACACCAACATCAACGAGCTCATCGAGCGGACCACCCAGCTCCTCGAGAACCAGGCCTCCTTCCAGAATATCCGCATCATCAAGGACCTGGACCCCGGCTTACCGCCGCTCAAACTCGACCGGAACAAGATCCAGCAGGTCTTCTGGAACCTGCTGCTCAACGCCTGCGAGGCGATGTCCGAAGGCGGTCAGATCGCCATCTCCAGCTCTCTCTCTGCGGACAAGAAGTCGATCGCGGTCCGCTTCGCCGATTCGGGGGCGGGCATCCCGAAAGAGAACATCAATAGGTTGTTCGATCCCTTTTTCACAACCAAGAGCTCAGGGACCGGCCTCGGCCTGGCCGTCAGCTACGGAATCATCGAGCAGCATGAGGGCAAGATCGAGGTCAAGAGCGAAGTCGGCCGGGGAACGGTCTTTACCCTAAGCTTCCCGGTCGAAGATCATTCCAAAGAGGCAACTCGAAGAGGAGGCACCCATGAGTGACAAGAAGAAACGGAAGATTCTGGTCGTTGACGACGAGATCACTGTCTGCAAAAGCATCCGTCAGGCCATCCTGTCCGATGAATATGAAGCGGACATGGCCCTGAGCGGTGAAGAGGCTCTGAAAAAGAACAAAGACAACGGCTATGACCTTGTCATCACCGACCTGATGATGCCCGGAATCAGCGGCCTGGACCTGCTGAAGGAACTCAAGGAAACCCGTCCGGACACCATCGTCATCATGGTCACCGGCTACCCGACCATCAAGACCGCCGTCGAATCGGTCAAAAGGGGTGCTTTCGATTACCTGCCGAAGCCCTTCACCCCGGCCGAGCTGCGGGGACTGGTTGCCAGGGCCTTCAAGAAGGCCGCGGGTGACGATCTCGCTAAAGGAGAGCTCAAAGAAACCCGGATCCCTCCGGGCTATTACTACATGCTGGGTCATACCTGGCTCAAGGTGGAAGAACAGAATCGGGCTACGGTGGGTGTGGTCCCCGATTTCCTGAAGACCGTCGGCATCATCAGCCAGCTCGAGCTCCCCAAGGAGAACGATACTCTCATCCAAGGCGATGCCTGCGGAAAGATTATCGACGCCGACCATTTCGTTCACCGGGTCTGGTCCCCCGCCTCCGGCCGGGTGACGGATGTGAACGCCCAGCTGGCCGCCGATCCATCTTTGTTGCGCCGGGATCCGTTCCGGAACGGCTACCTCTTCCGGCTTGAGACGGGCAGCCTCGAAGAAGACCTGAAGGGGCTTCTTCTGGCCAGGTAGAGCCTTTCTGGGATTCATGAACGGAAATCCCGCCGCGCCCCAGGTCCCCCGTCCCGCCGATGTGGAGGCCGAGGGCCTGGCTTTTCTCCGGAGGTTCGATTCCCAGAGAACCCTCTTCATCGATCAACAAGGAGATTGGTCCGAGAATCCTCAGAACCTGCGAGATCGGATCTGTCACTCTCTCTTCCATCATCTCAGACACCAGAGCGGAGAAGAAACCGCCTCTTTCTTCGTCCGGATTTTCTCTTCCTTCATGACCGAACCGGGCTGGACGATCGCCCGGAAAATGGCTGCTTCCCGGCGTGTCGTCCAGGCATCATCCTTCCTGATCCTCCTCGAAACACTCCTCTGGGCCGTCGAGCACGAAGCCTGGAGGTTCAATGCCGAAGCGCCGGCACCGGAATGGAACGTCGAAGCCCGGTCTTTCCAGAGCCAAAGCCGGAACGAACAGTGCACCCTGGAAGAATCCCTGGCCTCTTTTCTGACCCCGGAGGAGAGGGAACGCTTCCTCAATGCGGCCGCGGACATCAAGAAAGCCGCAGCTCCCCTGATCGCTCCGCTGGCCCGGCTGATCGCCGAGGAGGAAAAACTTTCTGTCGCTATGGAGCGGCTGATCGGGGAATCCTTGTCCCAAGAGCGCCGAGAAGAAGCCTATTCCTTGCTTCTCGAGATGATCCAGCCTCCGCTCGGAATCGTCACCCAGATCCCGCCGGCTTTTTTCTTCCCCTGCCTGCGGCTTCTGCTCGACAGGCGGATCGATCCCGCCAGCGGAATTCCCTACATGTCTTCACTCATCCTGAGCGTTCTCCAG
Organism: Candidatus Aminicenantales bacterium; assembly: GCA_049287565.1. Lineage (GTDB taxonomy): Bacteria > Acidobacteriota > Aminicenantia > Aminicenantales > UBA8522 > UBA8522. The sequence goes on along the minus strand of JBAQGA010000164.1, from coordinate 2,447 downwards.
GACGAGCGGTCCGCCGAATCGCTCCTCCGCGCCCTCGTGCTTTTTCCTCTGAACTTCACCAAGATCCGCGAGAATCTCATCTACACGCTCGGCAATCTGAGGGAGGAGAAGGCGGTGGACGACCTCGTCGCTGTCCTGAAGGCGCCGGATGAGATCACCAAGGACGCGGCCGGCCGGCCGACGGCCTGCTTGCTCCTGGAGCAAAAAGAGGAGGCCGTCTGGGCGTTGGGAAAGATCGGGCTCGCTGCGGTCAAGGCCATCCCGGCGCTCGCCTCCTACGCCGATCATTCTTCGGCCAAGCTCAAGACATATCTCGCCTGGACGTTGGGCGAGGTCGGCCGGGCTCAAAAAGAGGCGACGGGCGGCCTCTCGGCCGATATCGTCATCGCCCTCCTTAAGCTGCTCAAAGACAGGAGCCGGCAGATCTTCGAAGAGACGGTGAGCGCGCTCAAGAAGATCGATATGCCCGAATTCGTCCACTCGCTCTATCTTTACCATGTGGGCGCCATCAGCATCCTCGGACTCAAGCCCGCCCAGCGCGGTCTCTATGAGCTCTCCGAAACCCTCCACCACCTGCTCCGGACCAAGAGGATGACCTTTATGGCCGTCAACGGTGATTCCGGAACGGGAAAGACTTACTTCTGCCAGGCCATCGCCGCAGGTTTCGCCGGCATCCGGGCCGACGAGATCCTCTACCTGATGCGCGATTCCAAGCGCGGCCAGAAGGTCTTCAATCGGATTCTCGGCCTTCGCTGGCTGAAGGATCACATCGATCCCTGCTATTACCAGGATGATCCCGTCTCCGCGGCCGAGGACGACCCGGAAGCCTATTTTCGGCGGTTCCTTGAAGAGAATGCCGACAAGCGTCTCATCATCCTCGACGGCTGCCGCGACCGGCATTACTTCCAGAGGGTCATCGATTTCCTGTATCTTCAAGGAGAGCTGGACGTGGAGGTCAATTTCCGGGCCAATTTCTCCACCCGGCGCCTCAACCTCGAGACCCGGGAAGCCGCCCTGGAGAGCGTCAAGCTGCACCTTCAGTTCTTGGAGGAGCCGGCGCTCGAGGACACCGCGTTCTACCAAGACGGGCTGGTCATGCTCTACGATCTGGATAACTCGCTCGCTTCCCGGCTTGACGCCGAGGAGACCAGAGAGTTGTTCGAGCGGCCACGCGTCGACTCCTGGGGAGAACTCATCCGTATCGGCGATTTCTCCGGGGAGACGGAGAGCCGGCCCTGCCGCGAAGAGAAGCCGCGCCTCAGCGAAGACGATCTCGAGGTCCGGGAAGAGCCCTGGCCCACCGGCCGCACCTTTCCGTTCGCGCCCGACGAGAGAAAGCTCAAGCCGGAGCTAAACGAGGACCTCGAGGTCGAGCCCAACCTTTTGCAGACGATCCCTCTGGACGACATCCGTCCGGGCTGTCTTCGTTTCTATGCCCAAGACCAGGTCGCGGGCCAAGGAGAAGAGGGAGTGGTTTTCGTCCTGACCTTCCTGGACAACCGCGTCTTCCGGACGGCCGTAAAGGGTATCGCCGACCTTGCCCTGCTGGGACGCACTTTCTACCTGGCGGTCCCTGGCCGGGGCCTGCTCGGGCTCTCCTTCGAGCGAAACGAGATCACCGAGTGGCCGGCCGGAGATGTCTTTCCCCTGAGAATCGTCAGCTTCCCTCCAGACAGGCTCATCACTGCTTATCAAGACGGAACGATCAGAGTTTTTGATTTTCTGGAAAAAAGAGTGCTCGTCTTCCCCGGTCGATTGCTCCCCCTCTGCGCCCTGGCCGTCGACCAGCGCGGACGCATTTACGGCGGTGGTGAAACCGGGAAATTGAGGCAGTGGGACCTGGAGAAGAAAACGGCCAGAGAAATCATCGGTCCGGTCGGCCCCATCCGCTTCATCCGTCGCTATCCATCGGGAAAGATCCTGGCGGTCGAGGACGGTGGATCAGAAGCCCGCCCTGCCCTCCTCCGTATCTTCGATCCGGCCAGCCTCAGCCTCAGGACGATCCCCGCTCCTTCCGGCCTGACCGTGAACGGCATCAATGTTTATCTGGACGGCCGGATCATCGCCGGAGGCTCGCTCCCGCCGGGCTGGCACGGAGCCCGCGAAAAGAACCTTCTCATCTTCTCGCCCCGGGCAAACGACTGCTCGGTCCTGGCCCTGAGCGGCCACGGAAGAGAGACCAAGGACTGCCTGGCCATGGGGCCGAAGATCGTCACCACCGGCACCGATAGCGGCGGCCGGTCGTCCGTTCGCATCTGGGGGAGCGCCTTTTTTGTCCGGACGGAGCTCGGCAAATTGTTCATAAAACCCTGAAGGCAAGGGGCATCTCCTCGCCGGAAGCATTTCTATAGGTACCATCTTCAAGAAGGGCCCAGGAGGCTGCCTTTAAGCCCCCGTAGCGGAAGGGGGACCCGTCGTTTCGACGGGGGGAACCGACGGGACTGGTT
>JBAQGA010000163.1:0-1747 GCA_049287565.1 Candidatus Aminicenantales bacterium | reverse complement strand
CTTGCTGATGTTCTCTGTGAGTCTTTCTCAGTCAGGCGACATCAAGTCCCGGACTGGGCCGACTTTGGCGCGAGAATCCAGGAACCGCTCCAGTTGACCAGGTCGTTATTGAAACTAACCATCCCAGTAATAGGGAAATAGGCTGTGGTGGGATTTGTAGGATCAAAATTACCAGTGTCGGGCCCGCCCTCTAATTTATCGCGTCCATAGGACATGACAAGAAAATCATCCGCACCGCAGTTCGTTACATTAGAATACATTCCATCACAGGAGTCCTGCGTGTAAATATAAAACGGCGTACCCCACTGATCATTCTGAGGAAGCACTTTGAGATAGAAGCCACCGAGATCCGTGTACAGGGAATCTGAGGCTTGCAGCGCTCCCGAGTGCACTGGAGCCGTCCCGTTGTCTGTGACAAAGTCGACGAGGGCCGTGGCGATGGAGTTGATGTCCTTCATCGTGCCCTTCTGCTTCGCCTTCTGAATGGCGGACAGAGCGTTGGGGATGAGCAGGGCGGCCAGGATGCCGATGATGGCGACAACGATGAGCAGCTCAATCAGCGTGAAACCTCTCATTTTTTTAAGCATTATGTTACCTCCTTGAAATGCTTTACCCAAATGAGTTTGGGCAATTCTATTCTAGCAATAAACGTGCCAGATGGCAAAAATATAAGTTATTGATATTAAATGACTTAATAGCAATTTAAAGCGCCCTTTTCCTGGGTTGTTAACATTTTTTGTCATTGATTGCCAGAAAACGGCACTTCTAGAGAAGCGGCTTCATTTCCGAACGCGGCTCTACCCTCTCCAGTCCTTCCGGCTCCCTTAAGCCATATTTTTCGATCAGATGCCGCAAGGACCGGTAGCTGATCCCGAGGAGAGAAGCTGTTTTCCGCAGGTTGCCGCCCGCCAGAATCCGGGCCTCGGTGATATACTTCCTGGAAATGTCCTCGAGATGAGAGGTTAACTTGAAGCTGGGCGGGATCAGCACCTGTGTGGCCTCTTTCTTAGGCGGCGAAGTGATCTCCCGCGGGAGGCTGGACGCCGTGATGGTCTCCCGGTCTTCGATCGCCACGACGCGCTCGATGACATTCTCCAGCTCGCGCACGTTCCCGGGCCAGCTATAGCCCTCGAAACAGCCGATCACCTCGGGGGCGACCCGCTTCATCTTCTTCCCCATCTGTTGGCTGTACTTCTGGAGAAAGTGGTTGACGAACAGGGGGATATCCTCCGGCCTTTTCCGCAAGGGGGGCATCTCGAAGGAGATGACGTTCAGCCGGTAGTAGAGTTCCTCCCGGAACTTCCCCTCCGCGATCCGGCTCTTGAGGTCCTGGTTTGTCGCCGCGATGATCCGCACATCCACCGGGATCTCCTCCGTCCCGCCGACTCGCCGAATCTTCCTTTCCTGGAGAGCCCGGAGGAGCTTCACCTGGGTCCAGGGCGAAGTCTCCCCGACCTCGTCGAGGAACAACGTTCCCAGAGTGGCCACTTCGAACATCCCCTTCTTGTCGGCCACCGCGCCGGTGAACGACCCCCTGGCGTGGCCGAAGAGTTCGCTCTCCAGGAGGTTCTCGGGCAAGGCGGCACAGTTGATCGAGACAAAGGGCCTTTCCTCGCGCCGGCTGAGGAGATGAAGGGCCCGGGCAGCCATCTCCTTTCCTGTTCCGCTCTCTCCGCTGATCAGGACGGTGGAATCCGTCCCCGAGGCCTTCTCGATCAGGCCATAGACCTCCTGCATCGCCTTGCTC
>JBAQGA010000162.1:0-5640 GCA_049287565.1 Candidatus Aminicenantales bacterium | reverse complement strand
CGATGAAGGCCCGCGGAAAGACACGACTCTGGAGAGGCTGGCCAAACTCCGCCCCGTCTTCAAGAAGGACGGAACGGTGACCGCCGGGAATGCCTCCAGCCTGAACGACGGGGGCGCGGCGGTGGTGGTTGCCTCGATGGACGCCATCAAAGCCAAGGGGCTGAGCCAGCCGCTGGCCCGGATCCTGGGAACGACGACCAACGGCATCGAGCCGTCCATGGTCATGTACGCCCCCAAGGGCGCGATCGAGAAGCTCCTGGGCAACGTCGGCTGGAAGACCGCCGATGTCGACCTCTTCGAGATCAACGAGGCCTTCTCCTCCCAGCTCGTCGTCCTGATCAAAGAGCTCAAGCTCGACCGGGAGAAGGTCAACGTCCACGGCGGCGCGGTCGCCCTGGGCCACCCGATCGGAGCGACGGGAGCCCGCATCCTAACGACGCTGGTTTATGCTCTGAAGCACCGCGGCCTGAAGCGCGGCGTCGCCGCACTCTGCCTCGGCGGGGGGGATGCGGTCGCCATGGCCGTCGAGCTGGTCTGAAAAAGGAGAGGCGATGGATATTAAAACGATCGGAATAATCGGAGCCGGGACCATGGGTGGCGGCATCGCCCAGGTGGCCGCGACCTCGGGTTTCGAAGTCCTGCTCCATGACGTCGGGCAGGAGTATCTCGACCGCGGCTTGAAGACGATCGACAAGAGCGTCTCCAAGCTCATCGAGAAGGGGAAGATCACCGAGGACAAGGGGAAGATCCTGGGCCGGATCAAGACGACGACCTCGCTCGACGACTTCAAGGGAGTCGATTTCGTCGTCGAAGCTGTATACGAGGACTTCGAGATCAAGAAGAAAGTCCTCGTCGCGCTCGACAAGGTCCTGGCGCCCGAGGTCATCCTGGCCTCGAACACCTCTTCGATCTCGATCACCCGGCTGGCGGCGCTGACCTCGCGTCCGGCCAAGTTCATGGGTATGCATTTCATGAACCCGGTGCCTCTCATGACGCTCGTCGAGCTGATCAAGGGGATGGCGACGACGGCGGAGACATATGCCGAAGTTAAAGCGCTGGCCGAAAAAATGGGCAAGGTCCCGGTCGAAGCCAACGATTACCCCGGGTTCATCGCCAACCGCATCCTGATGCCGATGATCAACGAGGCCGTCTACGCCCTGATGGAAAGCGTCGGCTCGGTAGAGGCCATCGACACGGTGATGAAACTCGGGATGAACCACCCGATGGGACCGCTGGCTCTGGCCGACCTCATCGGTCTCGACGTCTGCCTCTACATCATGGAGGTCCTCTACGAGGGCTTCAAGGACTCCAAGTACCGGCCCTGCCCGCTGCTCAAGAAATACGTGGACGCGGGCTACCTGGGCCGCAAGTCCGGCCGCGGTTTTTACGATTATCAGGCGAAATAGAAAATAAGTCTCCGTTTTTACGTTTAGCGGCTTCAAGAAGCGACGATTCATGCTACAATAGGGGAAGCCTATTGCCTTGGTCTCTGATAAAATCCGTCCTCGGCAGGCGTCCCTTATGGTGAGGAGGAAAACGATGGATAAACAAAAAAGCGAAGATTTGGAGCAGAAGCAGGCTTCGCGGTTGAAGGCCATCGAGGCGGCCGTTTCCCAGATCGAGAAGCAGTTCGGCAAGGGCTCGGTCATGAAGCTCGGCCAGAAAGAAGCGGCCATCAAGGTGCCGGCCATCCCCACGGGGTCCATCGCCTTCGACCTGGCCCTGGGGATCGGAGGGTTCCCGCGCGGGCGCGTTGTCGAGGTCTTTGGGCCGGAGGCCACCGGCAAGACCACTCTGGCCATCCACGTCATCGCCGAGGCCCAGAAGCAGGGCGGCCAGGCGGCTTTCATCGATGCCGAACACGCTCTGGACCCGACCTACGCCGGCAGCATCGGTGTCGACGTGGACAACCTCCTCATCTCTCAGCCCGATTACGGCGAGCAGGCCCTGGAGATCGCCGAGGTCCTGGTCCGGAGTGGTGCGGTGGACGTCATCGTCGTCGACTCCGTCGCCGCCCTCGTTCCCAAGGCCGAGCTCGAAGGGGAAATGGGAGACGCCCACATGGGTCTCCAGGCCAGGCTGATGTCCCAGGCGCTGCGCAAGCTGACGGCCATCGTCGCCAGGTCCAAGACTTGCTTCATCTTCGTCAACCAGATCCGGGAGAAGATCGGCGTCTTCCTGGGCAGCCCGGAAACAACCACGGGCGGCCGGGCCCTCAAGTTCTATTCCTCGATGCGGATCGACATCCGCCGGATCACCTCCCTCAAGGATGCCGACTCGGTCATCGGCAACCGGGTTCGGGTGAAGGTCGTCAAGAACAAGATGGCGCCGCCGTTCCGGGACGCGGAGCTCGACATTATCTTCGGCCAGGGGATCTCCAAGGAGGGCGACCTCGTCGACTGCGGGGTGAACTATGGCCTGATCGAGAAAAGCGGGACCTGGTATTCTTACAATGGAGAGCGGATCGGCCAGGGACGGGAGAACGTCAAGAAGCTGCTCAAAGAGAATCCGGAGCTGGCGGCCGGCCTGGACCGCGAGATCCGGAAGAAAGTCGGCCTTATTCCCGAAGAGGAAGGAGAAAAGAAAGAGGCCAAGAAATAAGATGCTGCGCCGGCGGGATTTTTTGGCACTGACTGGCTGGGGTGGAGCGGCCCTCTTCACTCGGGCTGCTTTCCCATCGAATAAAAAAAACACTCAGGAGGATAAGACAATGGCCTATACGGCGAAAGATTACTCAAAACTCATCGGTATGGCAGGTTTCAGCGAAACCCTGCTTAAGAATCATTTCACCCTGTATCAGGGCTACGTGACCAACACCAACAAGGTCCTGGATATGCTCGCGGCGATGCTCAAAGAGGGCAAGACCGGAACACCGGAGTTCGCCGAGCTGAAGAGGCGGCTCGGCTGGGAGTTCAACGGCATGCGGCTCCATGAGTACTACTTCGAGAACCTGGGGGGGGAAGATGCCCTCGACCCGAACGGTCCGCTCGCCAAGAAGCTCGTCGAAAGCTTTGGCAGCCTCGAGGCCTGGGAGAAGGATTTCCGGGCCGTGGGCGGCATGCGGGGTATCGGCTGGGTCGTCCTCTACCAGGACACGGTCGGCGGCGGGCTGGTCAATTTCTGGATCAACGAGCACGACGCGGGCCATCCGGCCGGCTGCCAGCCGATCCTGATCATGGACGTCTTCGAGCACGCCTTCATGATCGACTACGGCCTGAAGAAGGCGGACTACATCGAGGCATTCTTCAAGAACATCGACTGGAAGGCCGCCGCAGCGAGGCTCCGCTAAGACCTCTCGATGATCCAGAAAGAGCGGGTCCGGCCGCTCAACAACGAGAAGGAAAAGAGCCGGGACTACGTTCTCTACTGGATGCAGGCGGCGCAGCGCAGCGAATACAACCACGCCCTGGAATACGCGGTCGAGCAGGCCTTGCCGAAGAGGGAAGACGCCGACGCCTACGCCCGGAAATACGAGGTCAATCATGGCTAAGATCAGTCACCGACGGTCACGCAAGGCTGGGCTTCCTCCCGGAAGCCTTGTCCACATCGGGGAGAAGAAGGCCGAGCGCACAAAAATTACTATCATCGACTATGACGGGGAGACATTCCAGGAGAAAGAGGTGAAGTCTATCGAGGAATGCTGCGCCTTGAAGGAAACACCCACGGTCACCTGGATCAACATCGACGGCGTCCACGACAGCCGGCTGATCAGCGAACTGGGCAGCCGCTTCGGCGTCCATCCCCTGATCCTCGAAGACATCATGACCACGGCCCAGCGGCCGAAGATGGAGGACATGGGCGATTATATCTACATCGTCGTCCGGATGCTCGACCTGGTGAATAAGAAGAAAGAGGTCCGCTCGGAACAGGTTAGCCTGATCCTCGGCCACAACTTCGTCATGTCCTTCCAGGAGAGCGAGGGAGATGTCTTCGACGCGGTCCGGGACCGCATCAGGTCGGGCAAGGGCCGCATCCGAAAACAAGGGCCGGACTACCTGGCCTATGCCCTTATCGACGCTATCGTCGACAACTACTTTCTCGTCCTGGAAAAGCTGGGCGAGAACGTCGAGGAGATCGAGGAAGCCCTGGTCAGCAACCCCGACCGCGAGACGCTCCACGAGATCCACAGCATGAAGCGGGAGATGATCTACCTGCGCAAATCGGTCTGGCCGCTTCGCGAGGTCATCAGCGGGCTGGAGCGGACGGAGTCGGAGTTGATCAAGGACTCGACGGGGATCTTTCTCCGCGACGTCTACGACCACACCATCCAGGTCATCGATACGGTCGAGACCTACCGCGACATGCTCTCCGGCATGCTCGACATCTATCTCTCGAGTCTCAGCAACAGGATGAACGAGGTCATGAAGGTCCTGACCATCATCGCCACGATCTTCATCCCCCTGACCTTCATCGCCGGGGTTTACGGGATGAACTTCAAGTTTATGCCGGAGCTGGAATGGCGGTGGGGCTATTTTCTCGTCCTGGCGGTGATGCTGGCCTTAGGTGTCTTGATGGTGATATTATTCAAACGAAGGAGGTGGCTGTGACGAAAACGAAACTCTTGATCGTCGCTGTTCTGCTCGTCCTGCTCGTCATCATCCTGGCCCAAAACACCCAGGAGGTTGTCTTCCGGCTGTATTTCTGGAAGATCAGCATGTCCCAGGTGATCCTGGTGCCGTTGGCCGTGCTCATCGGTGTGTTCTTCGGGTATTATCTCGCCAAGACGCGCAAAGACAAGAAGGATTAAGGAGGGCGTTCTGGCCAGCGCGCCGCCGGGGCGGCGTTTGGCCGTGAGGAGAATCAGGTGAAAAGAGGTCTGTTCAAACATATCGGGACACACGTTTTTCGGGGGCTTCTGGCCATCATTCCCCTGGGGCTTTGCTATCTCGTGGTCCGTTTCTTCTACCTGGCCATTGATGCCAGGATCACGGGGAAGATCGAGCGTTGGATCGGGTATAGAATCCCCGGACTCGGCTTTTTGCTTGTCCTGATCTTCCTCTATCTTCTGGGGCTATTAGCGAGCCACTGGGCGGGACGCAGGGCCTTCGGATTGATCGAATGGATCTCAGCCCGAATCCCTCTGGTCAAAACGATCTATACGCTGGGAAAGCAGCTGGCCGACGCCCTTTCCCTCCCGGAAAAACAGGCCTTCAAGCGCGTTGTCATGGTGGAGCACTTCCGGCCGGGCGTCTGGTCGATCGGTTTCGTCACGGCGACCGTTCCGGACCCGGAGGAGGAAGGGCACAAGCTGCTCAGGTTGTTCATCCCCACCGCCCCCAACCCGACCTCGGGATTTGTTGTGACGGTGAAAGAGTCGCAGGTGAAAGAGACAGGCTGGGGAGTGCCCGAGGCTATGAACTTGATCCTGTCGGGCGGGATGGTCGGCCCCGATAAATCCTAGTTCCAAACTATAATGAAATTGGTGACAGTACATCCTTTTCCTATTTTCGTATTAGCGAGTCCACCTCTGTCAGAAATTCGGAAAAGGATGTACTGTCACCAATTCTAACAAACCCCTCCCCCTTGAGAGATTGTGTCACAACAGGTGATAGATTTGGGCTATAGAGTGCAGACAATGAGCTTTTTAGTGCGTTCATTGAGGCCGGGAGCCTTTGGACCACTTTTGCCGCTTGATTGTTC
>JBAQGA010000161.1:0-4941 GCA_049287565.1 Candidatus Aminicenantales bacterium | reverse complement strand
AAATGGCCCAAGAAGATGAGGTTTGAACGATGTCCAAGCAAAGAAAAGGCTTTACGCTGATCGAAATGCTGGTCGTATTGGCCATCATCGGAATCCTCGCGGCCCTTTTTATTCCTCACTTCATGACGTCCATCCAGAAGGCGAAGCAGAAGGGGACGATGCAGGACATGAACGGCATCGCCAAAGCGATCATCGATCATATAACCGACGTCGGTTATGCTCCCGAACAGAGTGGGGCCATGGTCGCCGGGAGCAGTTTCGTAGAAGAGCTGACGCCTTTTTATGTTAAGGCGATGCCCATGATAGACCAGTGGGGGACATCTTTTTATGTCTATTGCGGGACCGCCATCGAATCGGCCGGCATAGGCGGTGTGACGGCAAGCGGACCCGATGATTTTATCGTCATTTCTTATGGAAAAGACAGACAGCAGACCTCCTTTTCTTTTAACCCGCTGGATCCCCAGACCGCTTATTTCGAGATGACGGCCCTTCCCAGTTTTAACCAGGACCTGATCATCTGGAACGGCTCCTGGATTCATGCTCCCAAAACCGCACAGCTCGGCCAGATGTAACCCGTCCTGCCCGCAACTCGATTTGACAGTTCCTGCGTCTTTTGTTAAGAAAGGCGGGTCGAGGAGCGCCCTTTGACCGGCCCATCTCCCCAAGATCCTGTAGACCCCCGCTTCTCTATTCTGATATTCTTCCTTCTCCTTTTAACAATCAACCTGTTCATCTTCCTCCCCTCCATGTCCGGCGATTTCCTCTGGGACGACAAGTATTTCATCAGTGAGAACCCGACCATCCTGGGGTCCCGGTTTCTCGACGATTTTTGGCGCAGCCCCTTCGGCGGTTTTTCTGGGACCGATGACAACAGCATTCGGATTGACCGGGGACGGCAGTTCTTCCGTCCTTTGACATCCCTGTCCTACTGGTTGGACTTCAAGATCTGGGGTCTGAATCCCGCCGCCTTCCACCTCACCAACATCCTCCTCCAGGCTGTCAATTCCGTCCTCCTGCTCTTCATCCTTTTCCGGCTGGGGCTGGGCCCGGCGGTTGCATTCTCGGGAGCCCTGCTGTTCTCTGTTTTCCCCCTCCATTTCGAGAACGTGGCCTGGATCTCGGGTCGGACCGACCTTCTCTCCTTTCTATTTGCTGCGCTTTCGGTCCTGAGCTTTCTCGCCTTCCTGAAGAAAAGAAGGCGCGTCTGGCTCGTGCTTTCTGCTCTTAACTTCTTGGGCGGACTCCTAGCCAAGGAAAATGTCATTCTTCTTCCCTGCTTATTCCTTTTGGTCCTCTGGCGGAGGGGAACGAAGGCGAGGGATCTCCTGCTGGTTTCGGGTCCGTTCGTCTTGAGCGTCGCCCTTTGGTTTTTCCTCAGGGCCATGGCCTTCGGGAACGGCGCGCCCGCTCTCTCCGGGCGGTCTATCCTCGATTTCTTCTCCACCCTCGGTTTCTACACGTTGAGGCTGGTCATTCCATTCGGCCTGACCGTGACCGTGGATTCGGTGTCCGTATTCGCGAACCCTGTGTACATGGTCCTCGGTGGTTTGATCGCCGGTCTTTTCGCCGTATCGATCATTCTTCTCCTGGACAGGAAACGCAAGATGATAGATGCGCCTTTTCTCCTCGCTGCCGCCGTTCTGTTTATGCTCCCCTCGATAGCCGTCATCTTCTCTTCTCTGAGCCTGTCCCTTGTTGCCTGGCGGTTCCTCTATCTTCCGTCGGCCGTGTTCGTCGCCGGCCTGGCCCATTTCTCTTTCCGCCTGGTCCGGCCCCGGGCCGTTGCCTACACTTTCCTGGGACTATTGGCGGTCGCCTACGCCGTCGAGACATACCCCAAGAGCGGCCTCTTCGGCCGGGATGAGACCGGGTTCTGGCTGGGGATCAAGCGGGTTGACAGGGAAGATCTCATCGCCCGGTTCAACATTGCGATCAAGACCCTTCCCCAAGACGAAAAGAAGGCGCTCCAGATCTTCGACCGGATCCTGGCGGCAAAAACGCACCCCCTTTATTCCATATGGCAAGCCAGGATTTATGAAGAGCTGGCCATATATTATGCGTTTCAAAGGGATTTTACCAAAGCGGAGTACTATTTCGGCGAATTGTCCAGCAGGCCGGGCGGGCAGTCGCTCCATTCCACCTTCAATTATTCCTATTACTTGGCTTTTGCCGGGAAGCGGGAGGAAGGCGAGCGGATTGTCCTGGGCCTCGTCGGCCGCTATCCCCAGAACCACTTTGTCCTCACCCGGGCGGCCAAGTTCTATCTGATTGTCGAGGATTATCCCCGGGCGGCAGATCTCTATGGCCGGGACTATGAGCTCTTCCGCAATGAGCAGACTAAGAAACTGCTTGAAGAGCTGCGGCCTTTAATCCCCCGGATCGATCAGTGAGGGCCTTCCGTCCAGACGTCCTTGATCTTCTCGAGGTATTCTCTCTTGAGACGGCCGATGAGGGCGACAATTTCCGGCTGGGAGGGGTTCAGGGCGAGGGACTGTTCGAAATAGCCGATGGCCGCTTTGACCCGGGCTAGGTTGTAAAGATAGAAAAAGCCCGCCTTGTTCAGGATCTCATAATCCCCCGGGTTCTGGTCAAAGATCTCCTGGATGACCTTGTTTGCCTCCCCACTCTTTCCTTCATAAAAGGAGAGCTTGGCCAGCAGGAACTGGTGGTCGAGGTCGAGGCTGGGGAGCATCCTGACCAGGGCAACGGCCGCGGCGAAGTTCCTGTTCTGAATATAGAAGGTCATCTTCTTCTCGAAGGGGAGCGTCTCGAACTCCTGCTGCATCTTGGCCGTGTCTATACCGGCGAAAAAAGCCGGGAAAATGCTCTTCATCGTCTCTTCCAACTTCGCCGCCTCCGGCCATAAACCGTGACTGACATACAGGTTGTAGAGGTCGGAATAAGCTTCTTTGACGGTGCTGTAGCCGCTGATGTTCTCGATGAGCAGCTTCTCGGCTGCCCGGATGTCTCCCTGGGAGACAAAGACCCGGGCCTTCTTGGCGTTGATTTGGTAGCGGATGAAGGGGGCGATCTTAATTTCCGGCGATTTATTAAATTCCTCGACACTCGCCAGCCAGCGGAGGACGCCGGGGTAATCCGCCCGCATCATCTCGATATCCGCGTAGAGCATGCTGACCAGAATGGCCGTCTCTCGCTTCATGGTGACACCCAAAGATCTGTTCAGGTCCAACTCGGCCGAAAGAAAGTCCTTGTTCTCGATGGCCGTCTTGGCCGCCTGGAAGAGGACATAGGCATCGCGGGGCGAAGACTTCATAGACCTGTGCCAGAATACGGAGCTGTTCTTATACGCGCCGGAATTGAGGGCGATCGAGGGGATGAAGAGGATAAGCACGAGGAAAACGATCCCGAAGCGAAGCCTCTCCTTGATACGCATCAGGAAATGGGCCAGGAGCCAGACCAGGCCGAGGCCGGCCACCATCATGTAGCGGGAAAAGATCTGGTAGGGAAGGATATTGGCATAGATAAGGGGGATGTGTCCCAGCCAGAAGACGACGAAAAGCGACGCTGGCAGCACCACATCTCTGTCCTTTTTAGCCCATATAACAAGCCCAACGATGAATACCAAGGCCAGCAGGCCGAAAGCGAGAAAGAGGACCCGGTTCATATCGGTGACTGGGAGAAACATGTCATAGCGGACAGGGAAGATCATGGTTCGGAGGTAATAACCCAGGGTCCCCAGAGCCGCCCGCGCGTTCTCGAGAGAGTTGGGCATGTAGACCATCCTGATGTTCTTGATCCCGAGGACAAGGTTCTTGACGAAGAAAAAGAACAGGATGAGGGACGCATTAGCGATATGTAAAGGCCAGGTGATCTTCCGGCGTCTGGCCTTTTCATAAAGGAGGAGCAAGGGAAGGAAGAGGATGAATGTTTCCTTGGAAAAGACGCCGAGGAGAAAGAAGAACGAGGACCCCACCAGGTAGAACGGCCGGCCCTTTTTCAGGAAGAGCTCGAAGAAGAGGAAAGTGAGGCTCCCCCAGAGGAGGAGGAAGAGGTCTCCCCGGCCGACGACCCAGACGATATTCTCGCTGTTCAGGGGATAGAGGGCGAACAAAAGGGTGGTAATCTCCGGCAGGTAGGCTTTATTTGAGTACTCCTTTAGAAAGGCGAAGAGGAATACTAGAGAGAAGAGAAAAATGAGCAGGTTGGTCAGACGGAGGGTGACGTTCTTGATCCCCCAGAGCTTGTTCTCCAGGAGGAAGGAGAGCGTCAGAAGGGGCCGATAGTAGTGGTCCTGCCCCTGGACACCGAGCTGTTCGCTGAAATATCCGTAAGTGAAGGCGGAGGTCAGCGGCTGATGCTCGATGAACAGGAGGTTATGTTTAAAGAAGACTTCATCGTCCCAGATGAGGTCGTAGTCGAATGTCTTCCAGTACAATCCGAACAGAATAATGATAAGGAAGGCCAGGAAAACCACGTCCTTTTTGTGCATACCCGCATGTTAAAGTTTTCCGCCCCTTTTGGCAAGAGGGAATACCGGTGAGCCTTTACGAAAGGGGCTGGCGGCGCAGCGTTTTGTCCGTTATTTCCCCAGATAAAAATCGAAAACGGAATCAATAACGATATCTTGTTCTCTTTCCGTCAGCTCAAAGTACAAGGGAAGCCTTAGCAAACGGTCCGAGTATCTATCCGCGTTAGGGAGGTCCCTCCCATCGTGCTTCCTCCCATAAAACGGTGACTTGTGCAATGATTGATAATGGAATACCGCCAGGATAGATTCTTGTCTCAGATACTTGATGAGATCGCTTCTTTCCGATTTGTTCCGGCAGATGATGAAAAACATATGCCCGTTGTTCTTGGCGTATTCAGGCAGATCGGGCAAGTTGATAAGGCCTCTTTCCTTGAGCATTTTTAAACGACTGAAGTACCGCTCCCACAAACAAATCCTTTTTCTTTGTATCTTTTGCAGTTGCTCTAGCTGGG
>JBAQGA010000160.1:0-3937 GCA_049287565.1 Candidatus Aminicenantales bacterium | reverse complement strand
ATATATTATGAGGCCAGCGATGACCAGTAAGAAAGAAGACATAACGATTTTTGGCAGGCTGTATTTTAGCTTGAAGTAGTGCTGTGATAAAAAATAACCTGCGACATCTTTAAGCAAAGCAATCACCACCATGGCAAGAACAGCGCCTCGAATACCGAGTCCCAGGGTTTTGAGCAGCAAGAAAAGCATGCCCACCATCAAAACGGCTGATGCCCCCAGCAAGGCCGATATAAGCTGGGTTCTCTTGCTGTGCATAAGGTTCCAGTAAAAAATATTGAAAACAATTTCTAGCCAGCCCGCCAATATAATGATTGGGATATAGGTAGTAGCCTCATGGAATTTCGTGTCTGCTGCGATAAGCACCAAGGGCTGGGCAACCACAAGTGTAAATAATGCGGCAAGCCCGAACAAAACAAAATAGTTGGTTGCAAAATTGCCAAGGACCTCAGATGCCTTAGGGAGTTGGGCTGTTTCATAAAAAAACGGCAACATCGAGTTTTCCAGAGCTCTACTCAAGAAGCCGAGCATATGGCTAAACTGAAGGGCGAGGGCAAAGATGCCCAAGTCCCTCAAGTTAGAATAGCGCTCTAGCATGAACCGTCCACTGGCATCATTTATCCAAATGAAAATGAAAAACGGAATGAGGGGAAGCCCAAAATACAATAGTCTCTTGGCTATGTCAGTTGAGAAAGAGAATTTTGCATATCGGCCTACGATGGCGACGCCTATTCCCCAAAAAACGGCATTCGCCGCAAGTTGGGCATAGACAATCCCTCTAATGCCTGCCTTCCACCATACGACGGCCAGAATGATGGCCCCTGTCTGCAAGAGAAAAAGCGATACGGAATAAGCTATATACTGCACGGCTTGCCGCCTAACTCGCATCAAACCAAGAACAAGTCTCTGGATAGGGTTGCAGAGACCAATAAGGAAAATGACAAAAATATAGGGAAAGAAGGGGATAGAGGGCAAGAAGCGAGGAGCAAGGCTCTTGCCGATTGGCAGGGCGAAAGCCAAGAGCAGTCCCGGGAAAATCAGGAGGATTATAAGCGCATTCCCATAAACGCGCCTTTGGTAATCAGCATCAGACAGCCCGTCAAAATAGAAACGCATCGCGGCACTGCTCACACCCAGGAGGAGCACAAAAGAGACAAATTGGAGGATAATACTTAAGAGGGCTAATACGCCATACTCTTCTACAGTTAGAAAGCGTGTATAAACAGGTATAAGGAAGAAACCAAACGCCTTGATTAGGAAAGCGCCCAGGCTGTAAATAAGAGTGTCTTTAACTAGACTTGATCTTTGCATTGTCCCGTTGGGCAAGGCCACTTCTTCAAGAAATGGCAGGCTACCGCCCTTGGGTTCTCCGCGACTCTTCCTGATTCACCAATGTGTCTCACCTGTGTAGAAAGCCCGGCGCAGGCTTTCGATCAGACCGCGACCGCAAGCTCTCGGACGGCTTTG
Source organism: Candidatus Aminicenantales bacterium (assembly GCA_049287565.1). GTDB lineage: Bacteria > Acidobacteriota > Aminicenantia > Aminicenantales > UBA8522 > UBA8522. The sequence goes on along the minus strand of JBAQGA010000160.1, from coordinate 2,473 downwards.
AGAAGTTGTTCGAACTCGTTGGCCTTGTAGAAAAAGAAGTCGGCGCCCATGTCCAGGCATCTTTTTCTGTACTGGAGATAAGGGAAGCTGGTGAACATGATGACCTTGGGCGCATGCTCGAGCTTCTTGATGGTCTCAAGGGCCGTGATCCCGTCGCCGCCCGGGATGCGGATGTCCAGGATGACGACATCGGGCCTGAGGTTCTGAACAGCCTCCACGCAGGAGGGACAATCATTGGCTTGGCCGACGATCGTGATGCCGTCGATCTCGGAGAGCAGTTCACAGAGCCGAGTCCGGAGAATCTCGGAATCGTCAGCGATAACAAGCCGCATGTAAAAATGCGCCTTTCTTCTCAAAGGATAAACCCGGTTTCCCGGGCTAAGCAATTCTAATATGCTGGCCGCCCCGCGGTAAAGGGGCGTTTGGATGATTTTGGAGTCAGTCTTTGTCCTACGGGCGCTTCAATCGACCAGGCCGCACTTGATCGCATAATGGGTGATCTGGGCGTTGTTCCTCATATCCATTTTCTTCAGGACCCGGCTGCGATGGGTGCTGATGGTCTTGACACTCAAGGAGAGGACCCCGGCGATCTCTTTGACGGTCTTTCCGGAGGCGATCATGCAAAAGACCTGGTATTCCCGGTCGGAGAGCGCCTCATGAAGATACTTCTTGGTATCGACGTCCATCTGGAAGGCCATTTTCTCAGCCAGGGACGAGGTGATGTACCTCCTGCCCTGCGCGACCTTGCGGATGGCCTCGATCAGCTCCTCGGAAGCGCTTTCCTTGGTTAGATATCCGGAGGCGCCGGCCCGGATAGAGCGGATGGCATACTGCTCTTCGGGATGCATGCTGAGAACCAGGACGGGCAGGGCCGGCTTCAGGCACTTAAGCTGTTTCAGGACATCCAGCCCGCTTCGCCCCGGCAGAGAGATGTCCAGAAGGACAAGGTCGTAATCTTGCTTGCCCGCTTTTTGGATGACCTCTTCCCCGTCCCTCGCCTCGTCGATTCTCCGGATATCCGGCGTCTGCCTTAGGATCTGCTTGAGCCCCTCCCGGACGATCGTATGGTCATCGGCGATCAATATCTTGATCATTTAACACAACCTTCTTTCAGGGGGAGGAGAATTTCCACGGTCGTGCCTCTGCGGGGGACGCCGTGGACGTTGAGTTTTCCATTGAACAGCCTGAGCCTCTCCCTCATCCCGAGAAACCCCAGGGCGTCCGGGGCGTTGACCTGGCTATCGGATATGCCCTTTCCATTGTCTCTGATCGTCAACCCCAGCCAGCCGTCCTTTTCTGTCAGGGAAATCTCCAGCCGGGTCGCCCGCGCATGGCGAGCCACGTTCGTCAGGGACTCCTGAAAAACGCGGAATATGGCTGTCGCCTGGTCGGGCTCCAGCTCGATGTCTGAGCTGGCGCAACTCAGCTTGCACTTGATCTTGGTCCGGTTCTGAAAGTCCTGGAGCTGCCATTCGATCGCCGGCATGAGACCCAGGTCGTCCAGCAAGCCCGGCCTGAGCTCGGCTGAAATCTTCTGGATCAACTGGATCGTCTTGTCGATCAGTTCCGACATCGACCTCGTCTTCTGTCTCAACTGGTCTTGTTCTTTAGTCTCTTTGGTGAACCGCCGGTCCAACCAGGCGAGGTCCATTTTCAGGGCCGTCAGGGCCTGGCCCATCTCGTCATGGATCTCGCGGGCAATCCGCTTGCTTTCCTCCTCTCTCGCCGTCTGGAGGTGCCGCGAGAGGTTGCGCAGCTCCTCGCGGGAGCGGGTCAATTCTTCCTCAAACCGCAGGCGGTCGGTGATATCCATGATCAACAAGATAGTCCCGCGGTGCCTGCGCTTCACACCATAAATCGCCACCGGAGTGATGCTGGCTTGGACTTTGCCGCCGTCTTTTCTGTTGAGGACAATTCGATAAGGGGACCTCTCCCCTTTTTTCTTAAGCACCCGGCTTTCATGCTTGGCGAGTGATTCTTTATCAAGGAAATCCTCAAAGAGTCGGCCCAATAGTCTGTTGGGGCTATAGCCTATCAGGCGGTTGAACTTTTTGTTCGAATAGACGATCCGCCCATTCTTATCCTGGACAACGATCCCTTCGCTGACATTTTCCGCAATCAGTTGGAAGCGCATGGCAACATCTATTTTCATTCAAAATCAAGCTCGTTTCAAGTTTCCTTGACGGACTTGAATGTGCCGCTTTAATCCGCTCTATTGAAAATGACCCAAATCGCCCGCTATAATGCCGTTGCGTCAAACGTTGTTTTAAGACTTGGATGAGAAAAGCTTTCGTCTTTTTAATCTTTTTCGCTGTCGTCGTCGTGGTATGCAGTGAGAGCGCCGACTGGTACGTACGTCCTGCTGGGGGGAGCTACGGGACGGAGAACGGGACGAGCTATGCCAACGCCTGGGACGGACTGCTCCGCGTCGTTTGGGGGCCCGGGGGGGTCCAGGCGGGAGACACCCTCTGGA
>JBAQGA010000159.1:0-2181 GCA_049287565.1 Candidatus Aminicenantales bacterium | reverse complement strand
GTCCGGATGTGACTGGGAGATTCCCTCCTCCTCTCGCACGCGGATCAGTTCCGCCACTCTCCTCAACTGGTGCCGCCGCTAGGAGCGCTCGGGAGGGAAGCTTTCGAGCCTTTATCCTACGGAGCGTTCCGACAAGGGTTCGTTCCGGTCGTTGGATGAGGAGACGGCGCAGACCCTCATCCGCCTGAAGCAGGAGCTCCAGGAGGCCACGCTTCCAGCGGTGCTTCGTCAGGCCAAAGTGCGGAAACTGCTGCCGGCCGACTTTAAGGTCACCCCGGCCACTCTCTATCGATTCTTTCGAGAAAAAGGGTTGATGGAGAAGGACACGGTCCGGGAAGACCGCCGGCGCTTTGAGGCGGAGCTTTCCAACGACATCTGGCAGTCCGACGGACTTCACGGCCCGCGAGTCAGCGTTGACGGCAAGCTCCGCAAGACCTATCTTTACGCTTTCATCGACGACTGCAGCCGCTTGGTCCCTCATGCCGAGTTCTATCTTTCCGAGAGAGTGGATTCGTACTGCGATGCCTTGCGCCAGGCGCTGCGCAAACGCGGCCTTCCCCGCAAGCTCTATGTCGATAACGGCCCCGGGTTCCGCTCGCATCATCTCTCCCATATCACGGCCTCGCTGGGAATCGCCCTGATCCATTCCCGACCGTTCAGACCCGAAGGTCGGGGCAAGATCGAACGCTGGTTCAAGACCCTGAGAATGCAGTTTGTCTCTGTCGTCGAGGACGGCTTGAGTCTGGAGAACCTCAACCGGTCTCTGGGGGAATGGCTGGAGAACGATTATCATCAGGCCGTCCATTCCTCAACCGGCGAGACGCCGCTGGCACGCTACCTCAAACATATCCACCTCATCCGGGAAGCGCCCAAAGACATGGAAGACTACTTCCGCAAGCGCACCACCCGCCGGGTGGCCAAAGACAGGACCGTCTCCTTGGACGGCCGGCTGTTTGAAGCGCCGACCGGGCTGATCGGCAAAATCGTCACTCTCCTCTATCACGATTATGATCCCTCCCGGGTGGAAGTCTTCTCTTCGAATGCCTCCCACGGCTATCTGGTCCCGCTCGATCTCCACATCAACTGCCGCGTCCGCCGGCATCATCATCTGACCGAGATCGTCCCCAAGGACAAAGAAGCGGCGCCTCCAAAACCCCCGGATCACTATCGGAACGGGCAGCTCTTCGGCCAGGGAGACGACGATGACCAACTATAAAGCCTACTTCGGGTTCACCGCCGAGCCTTTCGCCCAGGATATCCCCGCCGACAAGCTCTTCCCCACACCGGCCCTTCGCTCCACCACCGAACGCTCGCTTTTTGCCATTAACCTGGGGGCGGTGTGTGTCATTACCGGCGAGGTCGGCGCCGGAAAATCCACCACGCTTCGCTATCTTGCCTCCAAGCTCCATCCCTCGAGCTACCGCCTGATCCCGGTGATCGCCTCCACCGGCTCGACGCTCGAAGTGCTCCGTCAGATCTCCAACGCCCTCGATTCCGACTCCCGCTCCAACTCCATCGCCAAGATCACCAAATCCATCCGCACCCTGATCATGGAGATCAGCCAGAGAAAACAGACGCCCGTGCTCATCATCGACGAGGCCAACCTCCTGCGCCTGGAGTTGCTCGCCGAACTTCAGACCCTCGGCCAGTTCGACCATGACTCCAAACCGCTGCTTCCCACCATCCTCGCCGGTCAGTCAAACCTGCTGGATAAACTCATGTATCACACCTCCCGGCCTCTCGCCTCCAGAGTCGTGGCCAGAAGCCATCTGGAAGGCCTCAGCCAGACCGACTTGCTCGCCTATCTGAAACACCACCTGGAAATCGCCGGCATCAAGAATCAGCTCTTCGCCGATGAGGCCATCCTGGCCATCCATCAGGGCTCAGGCGGCCTGCTCCGCCGGGCCAACAACCTGGCCCGAGGCGCTCTTATTGCCGCGACCAGAGAGAAGTGCCGAGTGGTCTCGGCCGAACATGTGCGCGTCGCTTCTACAGAGATCATCTGATTCCGCTAAGCGAATCTGAGAAATCTGATAAGTTAACGTGAGAATCCTGGGTCAAAATAATGTGAGAAATAACAGCCGTCTTGATCTTCGAGTTCAGCCCCTCCACTACGCCGTTCGTTATCCGACACGTCGTATAACTGACAACTCCATTCCAATAGCGCTTTATCGCCTTGGC
>JBAQGA010000158.1:0-6771 GCA_049287565.1 Candidatus Aminicenantales bacterium | reverse complement strand
GGCCGCAGCCTCCGGCAGTCTGACGAGATCCCAGGGAGAGATCGCTGCCGAGATCGAACTCAAGATGGAGGAAAACAAGAACCTGATCCGTCAGGAGACCGAATTCGATAAGGCCAGCGCCGGGCTGCGCCCGCTCCTGGCCAAGGCCTTCACGATCGACGACCGCGGCCGGCAGAAGCAGATCGCCTGCGAGATCTATCTCTGGCTCGGCCTGGCCTCCGCCAAAAAGGGCGATCCCTACGGCGCCCTGCTGGAATTCCGGAACATGTTCGAAGTGGACTTCGCCCATGCCAAGGAGGCCACACGCAACATCTATGACCCTCTGGTCAGCGGCTTCATCGAGCAGGCCGAGAAGCAATACCGGGGCCTCCTCGTCGACTACTCCCTGGAGATCGCCACCGAGCCCAAGGAGGCCACCATCATCGTCGACGGAAAGGAGATCGGCCTCTCCCCCGAGATATACAGCACGCCGGTGCCCAAGTTCACCCTCGAAATCGTCAAAGAGGGCTATCAACCCTACAAAGAGGAGATCTTCCTTTCTCAAAGCAGTTCCAGGAAAGACATCGTCCTCCAGAGCATCGGCCGGACGCTCGTCGTGAGCTCGACACCTCCCGGCGCCGAGGTCTTCCTGGACGGCCAGGATACCGGGAAGGCCAGCGATTGCGAGCTGCCCTACGTCCCCTACGGCAGTCATGTCCTCAAGCTGAAGAAACCCCGCTGGGCGGAGCATGAGGAGAGCCTCGATGTCCTGGAAGGGCCTGGCCCGCTGGCCGTCACTGCGGTTCTGACCGTCAAAGATTACGTCTTCGGGCAGAAGATGGGAGGTCCGGAAGCCAAGATCTTCAAGGCGCCCCGGGCGATCGCCTTCGACGGAGCAGGCCATCTCTATGTGACCGACGAGAGCGATTTCAAGGTCAAGAAGTTCGATCCGCAGGGCCGCTATCTGGCCGGTTGGGGTGATGCCGGACGTGAATTCAAACCCCTGAAAGAACCCTCCGGGATCGCCTTCGACGGTCAGGGCTTTTTCTACGTCACCGATGCCAAGGCCGGCTGCGTCATGAAATTCTCCACCGAGGGAAAGTTCGTCGCCAAGTGGGGCAAGGCCGGCAACAAACCGGACGAGTTCACGATCCCTCTGGGTATCGCCGTCGACCGCAGCAAAGACATCTACGTAGCCGATTCCGGGAACAACCGCATCGTCAAGTACTCGACCGGCGGCGTCGTCAAAACAGCCTGGGACAAGCAGGGCACGGGACGGGGCGAGTTCCTCTTCCCGACGGGTGTCGCCGTCAACGCGCACAACGAGATCATCGTCGTCGACCGCGTCCACATCCAGAAGTTCTCCCCCGAGGGAGAGGTCATCGCCGTGTGGTGCAAAGCCGGGACGGGCGAGGGTGAGCTGAACAGGCCGCTCGGGCTGGCCGTGGATTCCCAAGGCTATATCTACATCGCCGACACGGGGAATAACCGGGTTCAGAAGTTCGGCCCTGACGGCCGGTTCATCACCGCCTGGGATTCGGCGGGAACGGCCGACGGCCAGATGATGGGCCCGGTGGGTGTGGCCGTCAATGATAAGGGAAACGTCTTCGTCCTCGAGTTGGACAACAGCCGGATCCAGGAATTCCGCATCCCCCCGCAATAAGGCGAATCCCGCAGAATGCTGAACTCAGCGTTCAGAGGCTGATCTCGCGGCGGATATATTTACCCAAGATCTGCCGCAGTTTCTCCGCGGATCGCGGGGCCCGGAGGTCCGGATCAGAGAAAATTTGTCGGGCGCTGATATCCGGATTTTCATAATAATCCCGGTTGGATTGGCCATCGATCTGGATGGCCGCTCCCTTGAGAGAGATCCCGACGAAAAGCCCCCTGGCTTTGGAATAAGCAAAGATCTCGGCCTTCATCTCCAGGTCGGTCGTGGCCTGGGCGCCGCGGCCGACCGGGCCGGCGGCGACACTGGCGTCCGCGCCCAGGGTGATCTTGCCCTCGGCGATGTTGTCGATGCTTTGCCGTGTTTTGAACACCAGGACCAGGTCCGATTTTTGGATGCCGATCTGCCAGCCCAGGCTCCCTCCGGCGAGAATGACAAACGATGGGTTGCTCCAGACGCCTTTGTCCCGGACGAGGAGAACACCCCGGCCGTACTCGCCGCCAATTCCGTAGGCCGCCTTGACGACTCCCGGGATGATGGCAACGCCGTGGGCCTGCCGCAGGATCGATTCGGGAATCCCCTCCTCCGTTAGGCCGGCGATCTCCTGGAACACCAGGATGGCCTCCTCGACGCGCCGTCCCGCTTCGGTCGAGTCGGGAACGGGCCACGTTGCCCTCAGCGGAATCACAAGAACCGCTACGAAAACCAGGGCTAGCCAACGGGCGTTACCTTGTCGAGCTGCCTTCTTCATCCCTGCCCTCCATCATTATTAGGGTGCACCCTCTCCCCAGCCATTTCCCATTGCAGGGGGAGGAAGCTGAACTTTATAATCCATGAAATTCCCAGAAGGACCATTATTATATACGATTTTTTCCCGGTCGAGGTTGGCCGACCCGGAAAAAAGCGGGAAGGGAGTGAACCTTGTCTTTCCAGAATTCGTAGTATAATGTGAATAAGGACAAGCGTTAGGATTAAGAAACCATGATCCAACGCTTTTCACAGATAAAAAAAGGAGGTGCTTTGTTGAAAAGCAAGATTCTCACATTTTTCGTCATGGGATTGTTCTTCTGTGTCCTGGCCCAAGGCCAAGCTCAATCCGCAAAGAAGCAGCAGCCTCAGGTCAAGGCTCCCCTTCCCATGGACCTTCTCGCCGAGGAAATGGCCCACCGGCTGAACAACAGCCTGCAGGTCAAAACCGTGGTCGGTGAGCCGATGAAGGTCGGGAAGGTCACCCTCATCCCGATCATGATGATCGACATCGGGTTCGGCGGAGGCGGCGGCGGCGCTCCCCAGGCTCCGGAGATGGGCGGCAAAGGATTCTACATGAGCGGCGAAGCCCGGCCGCTGGGGTTCGTCGTGGTGAGCAAGGCGGGGACGAAGTTCGTCAGCGTCGGCAAGATTCCCAAGAAATAAGGAGCCGGACATGAACCTCAAAAGATATTCGATCATCGGGCTGGGAGCGTTCGTTCTGCTGGCGGGACTTCTGGAAGCCCAGGTCCCTCTCGAGCGACCCCTGGCGGAATTCGACAAGCTCGTCTCAAACCTCAGGGTCGCCGCCGTGGTGGGCGAGCCTGTCCGGGTCGGAGAGACATATGTCGTCCCCTTTGCCAAGATCCATTTCGGCCTGGGGGGCGGCGGGGCCATGATGGCCTATGGCGGGGGCATGGGAGGCAAGACTATACCCCTGGGCATATTGATCATCGAAGGGGAGGACGTCCGGGTGGAGCTTTTCCCGGAGGAAGAAAAAAAGCCGTCCCTCCTGCAGGAGTTGCTGCCTGTTCTGCTGAAGATGCTTCCCCAGATCATGGGCGACAAGTCGCCCTTCGCTCCCAAACCTGCGGTCGCGGCGGGCAAAGCATCGGGCCAACTCGCAGAGGTCCCCAAGGACGCTTCGCTCGAGAAGCTCAAGAAATCGTTCTCCGAAAAGAAGTACCACGAGGCCCTGGCAATGGCGGATGCCCTCCTGGCCAAGGACCCGGACAACGCCGACCTTCATGCCTGGAAGGGGCATGCCATGGGGAGCCTGGCGCAGGGCAACCCCGCCGACATGATGAAGTACGGGATGGGCGCCATGCAGGAATATGAAACGGCGCTGAAGCTCGACCCCGATAACGCCGACGGGCATTTCGGCCGGGGCATGGTCCGGCTGATGGCGCCTCCCGGGTTCGGGGGCGACCTCGATGGGGCCATCGAGGACTTCGAGGCGGCCGTTGCCAAAGATCCATTACCCGAGGCCTATTTCAACCTCGGCGAAGCCTACCGGAAGAAGGGCGATCTTGAAAAAGCCAAGGCCGCCTATAAGAAAGCACTGGTCATCAGGTCCAACTACCCCGAGGCTGCCAAGGCCCTGGCTGGGCTTCAATAGACGGCCTTTTCTTCCGGCCGCTTTTCGACTATAGTCAATTCCGAGGAAGTCGCTTTCTGTGAAAGTGGACTGGTCTATCCAATTTTTCCCGTTTGTTCTCATCTCAGTCGAAAGGAGAAAGGGACATGTCCGAGGATCGTGAAAAAACCGTCATCTGCGAAGTCTGCAAACAGCCCAAGACGAGCGGCGAAGTCTTTCCCCTGGCCATCGTCCATGAGCCTATTTTCAGGATGATCCAGCGCGACCATCCCCAGGTCTCCAGGGACGGCTGGATCTGCTCCTCCGATCTCAACATCTTCCGCGTGGAATTCGTCAAGCTCACCCTGGAAGAGGAGAAGGGCGAGCTGACGGCGCTCGAGGAAGAGGTCGTCCGGAGCATCCAGGAACAGGAGACGGTTTCCAAAAATATAAATGCGGAGTACGAAGGACGCCTGACCGTAGGGGAGCGCCTGTCGGACCGGCTGGCCACCTACGGAGGAAGCTGGAGATTCATCCTGGGTTTCTTCGGCATCCTCTTTCTCTGGCTCGTTCTCAATGCCGGCCTTCTGCTGCACAAGCCTTTCGATCCCTTCCCCTTCATCCTCCTCAACCTTGTCCTCTCCTGTCTGGCGGCCATCCAGGCGCCCATCATCATGATGAGCCAGAACCGTCAGGATACCAAGGACCGGCTCCGGTCGGAATTTGATTACCGGGTGAATTTGAAAGCCGAACTCGAAGTCCGCTTTCTCCACCAGAAGCTGGACCATTTCCTGAGGAAAGAATGGCAGACTATGCTGGAGATCCAGGAGATCCAGATCGACCTGATGAAGGAGCTTTCGGGCAGGAAAGAGCTCCCGGAAGCGGAGAAAAAATGACCGTTGCTTTCTCCCCGGAGCCTCTAGATAATAGACATCATCAATATATGAAGGAGAGAATAGGAAGATCGAGATGCCCATGAAAAAAAGCTTGAACCGAAGACAGTTCATCCAACTCGCGGCGGCCGGAGGCGCCGTCTGCCTGGCCGGGCCGAGGCTTTGGCCGTTCGCCGGCCGGCCTCAATCTTCGCGGCTCATAAGCCCGGGCTGCCGGAGGACCAGGGTCAAAGTCGCCCGCCTCTACATGGGGATCCCGGAAAGCCATTGGCCCAAGCCGACCCTCGACTTGCAGCGGGAGATCGCCTTCTACCGGGCGGAATTCGCCCGCATGAAAGGGGAGTTTGCCGACATCGATTTTGTCGTGGACGAGCTCGTGACCTCGCCCGCCCAGGCGGCCGCCCTCCGGGAGAGGCTGTCCGGGGTCGATGGGATCGTAGCCATTCATCTCAGTATCGACATCGGGGATATCCTGAAGACCATCCTGGAAGCCGGCCAACCGACGATCGTCTTCGCCCGTCCCTATTCCGGGCACGAATGGGTGCACTTCGGCGAGCTCCGCCGCCAGCCGTTGGGCGCCAGGATGGATTGCATCCTGACGAGCGATACGGATCAGCTGGCCGTGGCCGTCAGGCCGTTCCGGGCCATCCATCACCTCCGTGAAGCCAAGGTCATGAACCTGACGACCAACGATTTTTCCGAATACGCGGGGCAGGTCAGGAGCAAATTCGGGACCGAGATCAAACCGGTCGACCTCGACCGGATGGTCGCTATCTACAACGGCATCAGCGACAAGGACGCCAAAGCCGAGGCCGAACGCTGGACCGGCGGGGCTGTCCAGGTCGTCGAACCTTCGGCCGGGGATATCTTTAAGTCCGCCAAGCTGGCCCTGGCCTTTGAGAGGCTCCTGGATGAAGAGAACGCCACGGTGATGACGGTGGACTGCTACGGATCGATGTGGGACAGGACGATCAAGCTTCCCGCCTATCCCTGCCTCGGTTTTGCCCGTCTCAACGACATGGGGCTCGGGGGGATCTGTGAATCCGACCTCCGCTCCACCATGATTCATGTCATCTTCCAGGGATTGGTCGGGCGGCCGGGATTCGTCAGCGACCCGACGGTCGACGAGTCCAAGGGCAGCATCATCCTAGCGCACTGCCTGGGAACACCCAAAATGGACGGACCGGACGGGCCGGCCGCGCCCTACAAGATCCGGACGGTCATGGAAAGGCAAGAGGGTGTGGTTCCCCAAGTTGAGATGCGCGTCGGCCAGAAGGTTACCCAGGCCATCCTCGTCGGCATGGACACGATCCGCTATTTCACCGGAACCATTATCGAGGCCCCTGTCGGGCTGGAGGACGACCGCGGCTGCCGCACCAAGATCGACGTCCGGGTCGACGGCGATATCAACCGGCTCTGGCAGAACTGGACGGCCGGGCTCCATCGCCAGACGGTTTACGGGGATATCACCAAAGAGCTGGGCTTTTTGGCCCGTTTCAAAGAGATCAAACTGATCGCCGAAGCCGCTTGAGGGGAGGCACCCGGGGGAACGGCCCCGGTTCAGTCGCTGGTCATGATGAACAGTGTGCACTCTGTTGACCATGTCTTTAACTTACTGAATTTGAACGACTTGCGGGAACCTCGACGGGTTTCTCTTTCTCCGTGGTCACGCTATGGTCACGATTTTCACCCGTTTCGACGGTTTCCTCGACCAGCAACTCCACCGCTTTCTCACTAAAAAAGTCGCGCGGATGAAGATATCGCTCGGTGGTAATAACGCTTGAGTGGCCATAAAACTTTTTAATTGTCACGATATCAACACCGCGCTCAAGAAGCCTGGTCCCGAAGGTCCTCCTCAAATCATGAAAAGTAAAACCCTCGATCTTTGCCCGTCGCAAGGCGTCTTC
>JBAQGA010000157.1:0-5792 GCA_049287565.1 Candidatus Aminicenantales bacterium | reverse complement strand
TGTGTTTTGTCAAGCGAAATTCCACAAAAAAATCGTCGAAAATTCCCCATAAGCGGTTGGGGGATTTTTCCTAATTTTTCTGTCGCATAAGCGCATGTTTCATCCGGTAGCTTTCCCCCTCGAAGAGGAGGATGTAGCCGTGGTGGGCCAGCCGGTTGATCATCGCCGCGGCCATCTGGTCGTCGGTGAAAATCGAGCCCCACTTCGAAAACTCAAGGTTCGTGGTGATGATGAGACTCCTCCTTTCGTAACTGTCAGAGATGATTCGGAACAAGAGCTGCGCGCCCTGCTTATCGATCGGCACATAGCCCCATTCGTCGATGATCAGAAGCTGCGTTTTCAGGATCGAGGAGAGCGCTTTCTCCAGCGATCCGTTGGCGAAAGCTTCCGAGAGACGGACGACCAACTGGGCGGCCGTGAAGAAGCGGGTCCGGATTCCCCGTTCACAGGCCAGGACTCCCAAGGCGGAGGCCAAGTGTGTTTTCCCGGTTCCGACCGGTCCGTAAAGAACGAGGTTCTTGTTTTCGGCGATGAACGCGCCGCCGGAAAGCTCCGTGCGGGAGAGATTCGGCGGCAGCCGCAGACTCTGGAAATCGTAACCCGAAAGGGTCTTGTAGACCGGAAAGCCGGCGTCCCGCAAATACCTCGCCTTCCGCACTTGCTCCCGATTGGCCATCTCGCTTTTCAGGACGTGCAGAAGAAATTCCTCTTGGGAGGCCGAGCCTTCTTCTTCGCAGAGATGGAGGGCCGTTTGGCTGAAGGCCAATCGTCGCAGGAGCGCCGACATCTCTTCCCGCCGCTGCGGTCGGCTCACCCGGGGCTTCCTCATGACGGGACCTCGGGATCCAATAAGGCCCGGTCATACGTTTCCAGGTCCGGGCCCTGATTCGGGGCGGAGAGCAGTCCATCGTAAGCGATGCGGGCGGAGATCGCCTGGAGGCTGAAGGCGTCGACCGCGCCTCGGCGGACCGCCTCCTGGAGAGATTCCAAGGCGAGCTCAAACCCGAAGGTCGAGGCGCTTTCCGAAAAAACCGAAAGGACTCGGGGCAGGTCGGGCTTGGAGAGCGCGTCCAGATGGTTGCGAAGAGTCTCGTTCAAACCGGCCCGAAAAGGGCTGTTGGTCCAGGCCCGGGGTCGCCGCAGAAGAGTTTGGAGGCTGGTCGCATAATCCGCCGTGTCGGTCCGGTTTTCCCCGAAGGAGCGGGGATGAATGCTCAGCGGACTGCCGTCCTCGCGGTAAACGACGACGGTATGGGCCCGGATCCCGGCCGTCACCTGCCGGTCAGCGTATTCCGGAGCGCTGGAGTACCAGTGCCGGCCGTCGAGACAGAACTTCCCATAGCCGTTGGTCGCGACCCGCTCCAACCGCTCGACCAGAAAGGGCTTGTCGGGAAGCGGGCTCAAATGCCGGCGATCCTCCGCCCAAAGCTCGCTGATCGTCAGGCCCTTCTTGTAATGGGGTCGCTCGAAGTCCTCTTCCATCCGGCTCAGCAGGCCCTGGTTCCACAGCTCGAGGTTTTTCAGCACGGGGATCGGCACAAAGATATTCCGCCGGACATAGCCGACCTTGTTTTCGACATGCCCCTTCTCATGACCGGCGTCCGGGTTACAAAAGCTCACCGAGAATCCGTAGTGGCATTTAAACCGCAGGAACAAGCCGGTCAGAGTGACCTTGTCCCGGACCCGCCGGCCGACGCCGCCGGCGTTGTCAAAGACGATCCTTCGCGGAACCCCGCCGATATGGTGAAAAATATCCTTCAGCCCCTGACAGACGCACTCCGCGGCTTCGCCCCCGAATCCCTGGATGAAGGCGGCGTTGCTGTTAGGGAAACTCAGGCACAGATACTTGATCGTCCGGATGAGACCGCCTTCTCGAATGTCGGCTTCCCCAAAATCCCCCTGCGCTTCTCCCGGCGGCCAGACCAGTTCCAAATAGCCCCGGTCGGCCCCCCGCTCATGCTTCCGCTGCTTCAGATACCTTTGGACCAGCGGATAAGAGCAGCGGTACTCCTCCGGGTATTCGGCCCGAAGCCGCTGATGGACGCGTTGGGCGGTATGCCGCTGTTTGAAGCGCATCCGCCGATCCTCTTCCAACCATTCGTCGATCTTCGGCTTCCAGCGATCCAGTTTCGACTCCGCCGCTTTTTTGACCCAAGCCTGGCCGTTGAAATCTTCTTCGCCCATGTACTTGGCGGCAGTTTTGCGGTCGATGTTCAACCGGCCGGCGATCTCTCGCGATCCCAGCCCTTGTCGTTGCAGGTCTTTGATCTGATCAATTTGGTTCATTCGGAGCATGTCTCCTCCCTGCAGGGTATCCTACAGGGTTTTCCCGCCGATTCCTCCTCATGATTTTTGGGGGGAATTTTGACGATTTTTTTGTCCATTTCCAATTGATCTTTCTGTCCATTTTCTATATATCACAAAGACGATCCGGCCAGGAATAAGGGGCGCGCGCGGCGCGCCCCACACACAACCCACCACCACAGGAGGCCAGGGGGAGGTCCAGGCCAGGCATAAAGGCGATCGTGGGCTGCCGCGGAGCCCGGAGCTCCCATGTTAGCAAAAGTTAGTATTGAAGGCCTTTGCATTTAGCAGCATTTCTGCCATCTGAAAGTCCGTTGAAAGACAAAGCTAGGAACCAGGGCGAAACTCTCCCGGCCCAGGAAAAGCTGATAAAACCTCAGATAATGAAGAAAAAAATAATCATCAGGAATCCTGCTATGAAGACGCCGAAAACAGCATTCTTGAGCTCGAGGATGCCAGGAAGAGGCTGGCTGGGCTGAAGGGCTAAGCAACAGACTGAGGAGATTGAATCTGATTCCCTATGCTATGAAGTTTGAGAAAGGTTATAAAATCGTATATTAGCCCATCCTTCCTTATTTTTCCCTATAACCCCACTTATTACGATTTTCTGGCGAATCCTTGATTTCCCGCAATATTCAACGGTTTTCGGCGTCAGGATAAGTCAAAATGGGCGTGCATTTGGAAATCTTTGATCGCTAGGATCCCATCGTCGATTTGACATCCGGCGAAACTGCGATTTATAATGCCCAACAAGGGGATGTAGCAAAATCGGCGCATGAGTGTTTAACCAGTCAGCCCTGCAGAAAAGCAAATTTCTGTTTTTTTATATAAATTGCTTCAGAGGAGGGAACTTTCATGAAAAAAAGTTTGGGGAAAAGTGCTTTTGTCGGACTTTCTATTCTGGCTATCTGTGCAATGTTCTTGGCATTGCAGCCTACTCCGAAAAAGTTTCGAGCAGGGACATTTGATTCCCGGGCTATTGCCATAGCCTACGCTCGATCTGACCTGTTTGCCCCATACATGAAGAGTCTGAAAGCAAAATACGAAAAAGCCAAGGCCGAGAAAGATGAAAAAGTTATTAAAGAATGTGAGGCCGAAGGCCCCGCTCAACAGCAAATTCTACACCAACAGGGCTTCAGCATCGCCTCAGTTGCCGATATTCTTGAAAAGGTCAAGGATGATCTGCCAAAGATAGCCCAGGAGGCCGGTGTTGATATTATTGTGAGTAAATGGGAGGTCGTGCACAAGAATCCCTCAATCGAGATCGTAGATGTTACATCTCAATTGGTTAAGTTATTCAAACCCGATGAGAAAACACTTAAGTTACTTGAAGAACTGCCCAATCAACCTCCAGTACCATTATTAGAACTGCTATTGGCAAAGGAAGAGTAATAGGCAATTCCTATCCCTCGGGAAGGACGTCGACCCCGGCCTCCCCAAGGTCGAGGATGCCAGGAAGAGGCTGGCGGGGCTGAAGGGTAACTGAGGCGGGCGGGGCCGGGCTCTCGCCCTGGCCCCTGATCAGCATTAGACGTATTGCCACGGATATGCGCCTCAATAGGATAAACGAAAGCAGCGGCCAGTAATTCTTATGTCAAGTCCGAACATCTTGACGCGGCCCGGTAGACCGTCGGCGCGGGGGAGTATAAAAAGAGGATTCCGCAGCCCAACAATATGTTATATTGAGGAACATTATGTTGCCCTATGCCGGGATAATCGGCCAGGCCGCGGTGGCCGCGGACATAACCCTGTTTAAGATTATCAATACGCACCATACGGCTTTTTTTGACTGGTTCTTTTTGTTTGTCAGCAGTCTGGGCAACGGCTGGATGGTGATTCCGCCTTTTTTCGTTCTTATTCTTTGGAGGACGCTAAAAGGCAGGAAAATCCATATTCTTATATATGCGGCAGCAGCTTTATCGATCAGCGGCGCCTGTAACGGTGTCCTTAAACATTATGTCGGCCGTCCGAGGCCGCTGGCCTATTTCGCTTCCTCGAATGCCAAGACGGCACCAGAGGAAGGGCGTCAGTATGTCATCCGCGTGTTGGGAGCAAGGCTTCAAGATCATTCGTTCCCCTCCGGTCATGCGCAGATGGCCTTTGCCCTGGCCACTTTGGTGGTGCTCATATTCGGGAGACGGTTCTGGCCTGTGTTTCTTGCCGCGACGGCGGTGGCCTATTCCAGGCTGTACATGGGAGTTCATTTCCCGCTGGACGTCCTAGCCGGAGCATGTCTCGGAAGCATTATCGTGATTATCACTTGGCGCGCCGCCGCCATTTTTTCACCAGCAAAGTCCTCATAAAGAAACTCTGCTTCTCTGAACGTTAAACAACAAAGCCAAGAAAATCTCCGGACCGCAACAATCCCGGGCAGGAGAAAAAGAACGCCGCAAATCTTAAAAGAAATCATAAACCCGGCAAGAGGGGCCGAGCCATCGCCCTGGCCCCGCAGTGCTATAGACGTGTTGCCGCGGATCTGCGCCTCATAGATAGGAACGGCTATGGGGGAACGAATATTCCCGATAGGGAAGTCCTGTTGGGCTGCGCCGGCTTGAGGGGCATTCATGCCCCGATATTGCCTCATCCCATTGTTGGGGATGATAAATCGCAGCGTGATCGGGTGTCAAGGTAAGCAGAAAACAGCCAAAGGCGGGGCCAGAAATTATCGAGCAATATAAACACATCATCAAGCTCTGGAAGCACGCCGACCCCGGCACTCCCGAAGTCGAGGACGCTAAGAAGAGGCTGGCCGGGTTGGAGAATTATTGAGGCGAGTGGAGGCCGGACCGGGGGCCTTGCCTTCCAGTTCATTCGGTACCGGCTGTCGGCTCCAGAGGCTTTTGAGCCTGGGAATCTAACATTACTGGGAATCTAACATTATTGGTAGTATAATAAAAGACACACGTCAGAAGATAGCGAGGTTAAAAAAATGGGTGTTCTTCAAACCGGGAAAGAAAGGTTTGAAAATCTTATAAGAAAAACCAGAATGAAAAGGAGCGAAGAGAAGAAGAGACCACCAAGAAAGCGCAGGAAAAATAAGCTTTTATTACAACTAACGATCCCTTCCCGGCGCGGAAGAAGCAAATAAAATGATTAGAATCCATGAGCTTGATTGAAATAAAACAATTTAGGTATTAACAGAGCTTACAGTGAAAGAACTCGTTGAGTTGATTGCCAAATCTCTAGTGGACAACCTGGAAAAGGTGCATGTTTCCCAAATAGACGGTGAACAGAGCTCAATTATTGAATTAAAGGTTGCTCCAGAAGACGTGGGCAAAGTTATCGGGAAACAGGGAAGAAACGTTCAGGCCATCAGAATTATTCTCGGTGCTGCTGGAATGAAGCTGAAAAGGAGATTTAATCTGGAGATAATTGAAAAAGGGTAATTTGGTCAGCATAGGAACCCGATTTTATCTCGGAAGTGAAGTAAGTCAATGAGAAAGGAAAAAGAGAGAAGAGACAGAGAAAAGAATTCGATAGAGTGGTAC
>JBAQGA010000156.1:0-20795 GCA_049287565.1 Candidatus Aminicenantales bacterium | reverse complement strand
CCATCATGGTAAGGTTTTTAAATGACAAGATGATACCTCCCATGGTTACCTTTTTAAATGACTTGACAGGGGGAGGCTCGGGGCAGTGGCTTCAAAACCGCGCCCGTTTTCTCCCATCGCCTTTTTGGAGGGAAAAAGCAGCGCTTTTTTCCCTCCAACGTTCGCGTTGCTCACTGCCCCGAGCCTAGGCAAAAAAGGGAAACAATGAACAGGGCAGACATTCCCGAATAGTTGGCTGCATATTGCATGGAAGAAGGTTGACTCAGGACATGAAAGGGGTTTAATTAAAGGTATGAATTTGACGCTGTTCGGCTACCCTAAAACCGGGAAGACGACCCTTTTCAACCTGATTTCCGGGGCCCGGGTCGAGGTTCATGCTTACGAGGACGGAAAGAGGGAGCCTAACCAGAGGACCTGCTTGATCCCGGACTCCCGGCTCGACCGGATCGCCGCCCTCTATCCTGACAAAAAAAAGACCGCCTGCTCCTTTGATCTCATCGACCTGGCCGGTGTTTCCTACGGGGAGGTCAAGAACAGTTTCTACCTCAGTGCTCTCCGTAAGGCCGACGGCCTCATCCATGTCGTTCGCGGATTCCGGGATAGCCAAATTCCTCATCCCAAGGGAATAATCCGGCCCGAGGAGGATATTCACTATATGGAAGAAGAGCTCCTGCTCACCGACCTCATATCGGTTACGGCCCGTCTCGAGAAACTGGAAAAGGACCTCAAGAAGGTCAAGGACCCAGAGGCGGAAAAGGAAAGGACGGCCCTCACCGTCGTCCGGGCCGGCCTTGAACAGGGCAAACCCGTGCGGGCGCTCAGCCTCTCCCCGGCCGAAGAGAAAATGGTCCGGAGCTTCGCCTTCCTCAGTCAGAAACCCCTCCTCCATATGGTCAACTGCGACGAGCGGGACATCCCGCTCATTGCAACCCCCGAGCAACTCCTCCCCGGCAAAGGGACGGATTCGACGGTCATAGCCTTCTGCGGTCGGATCGAAGCGGAGATCGCCGAGCTCGAAGGCGAGGAGAAGGAGGCTTTTCTGGCCGAGTACGGGCTCAAGGAGCTGAGCGCCTCGCGCTTCTTCCGGGAACTTCCGCATGTTCTCGGAGTGATCTCATTTTTCACCATCGGCAAGGACGAAACCCGGGCCTGGATGGTCCCCCTGGGAGCGGCCGCCACCCAGGCCGCCGGGGCCATCCACACCGATATCGAGCGCGGATTTATCCGGGCCGAGGTCATCGCCTGGGACAAACTTCTGGAGATCGGGTCTCTCCAGGCTGCCAAGGACAAGGGGGCCGTCCGCCTCGAGGGCAAGGACTATACGATCCAAAACGGAGACGTCGTCTATTTCCGTTTCACCTCATGATAAAGACCTTTGTCATCACCTCCCGGGACCCGGAAACGTCCGCCCGGACGGGAAGAATCCGAACTCCGCACGGTGTTATCGAGACTCCGGCGTTCGCCCCGGTGGCCAGCCAGGGGACGGTCAAGGCGCTTCTCCACGACCAGGTGAAAAGGCTCGGCGCCCAGCTCATCCTGGTCAACGCTTACCACCTCTACCTCCGGCCGGGAGTGGAGACCGTCGAAAAGGCGGGCGGGGTTCACGCCTTCATCTCCTGGAAAAAACCGATCCTTTCCGACAGCGGCGGCTTCCAGATCTACAGCCTTTCTCCTCTCGTCAAGGTCACGACCGAAGGCGTCAGGTTCGCCTCTCACCTCGACGGCACCAGGATATTTCTCCGGCCCGAGGATGTCGTCGACATCCAGCGGGCCCTGGGGACGGATATCATGATGGTCCTCGACCATGTCCTGCCCTATCCCTCGACCAAGACCCGGATGCAGGAAGCCGTCAAAATGACGACCCTGTGGGCCCGCCGCTCCAAGGAACGTTTCCTCGAAAAAGAGACCCGGCAGCAGCTCTGGGGGATCAGCCAAGGCAGCGTCTTCTGGGACCTGCGGAAGAGAAGCATCGAAGACCTTCTCTCCATCGGGTTCGACGGATACGCCCTGGGAGGGCTGGGGATCGGAGAGCCCAAGTCCGAGCTCATGGCGACGCTGGAAAAAGCGGATTCCCTGGTTCCCCGGGACAGGCCCCGGTACCTCATGGGGATGGGCTACATCGAGGACATCATCGAGGCCGTCGAGAAGGGGATCGATCTTTTTGACTGCGTCCTGCCGACCCGGAACGCCCGCAACGGCACACTCTTCACGGGACGGGGAAAGATCGTCATCAAGAACCAAAAATACGCCCGCGACCAGCGACCGATCGACGAGACCTGCCGCTGCTACACCTGCCGCAATTTCTCCCGCGCCTACCTGCGCCATCTCTACGAGCGGGAAGAGATTTCTTCGGCCGTCCTCAACACCATCCACAATCTTCACTTTTATCTTGACATCTTCCGTGAAATTAGGCAATCTATAGCACTCAATTCCTATCGAGAATTAAAGCGCCGCCTGGTGAATCAAATGAAGGAAAATGAACAATGATTATGTCAGGATTTTTGATGTCACTCCAAGCCGGCCAACCGGCCCGACCGCAAAGCGGTGTCGGCATGATCGGTGCCCTTCTTCCCTTTCTTCTCGTCTTCGTTATCTTCTACCTCCTGATCGTCATGCCCCAGCGGAAGCGGCAAAAAAGGCACATGTCCATGGTGGAACAGCTGAAGCCCGGAGACCGCATCATCACCTCCGGGGGCATCCACGGCACCGTGATGGGCGTGCAGCCGGACCGCATCGAGCTCAAGATCGCGGCCAACGTCAAGGTCGATATCACCAAGAACGCAGTCGCCGTGATCTTGGGAGCCCAGGGCTCAACCAAGCCGCAGTAAGTCCGGGGCCAAAACCGTCACTATGAAAAAAGGATTGCGCTGGAAGGTCATCCTCACTCTCGGCATCGTCGGTCTCGCCCTCTTCCTGGCCTATCCTCCCGGGAAAAAGATCAACCGGGGACTCGACCTCCGGGGCGGCATTCACCTCGTCCTCCAGGTCATCACGGATGACGCCATCAATATCGACACCGACGAGGAGATCAACCGCCTTCAGGACCAGCTCAAAAAAAAGAACATCCCTTTTACGAGTGTCGTCAAGGGCAGGATCGGGCAGGTCACCATACAAGGTATCGGCGCCGACCAGGAAGGCGCTGTCCGAGACCTGCTGGATGAAAACTTCCGGAATTGGGACTATGTCTTCGTCGGCGATACCGCCTCCCTCACCATGAAGGCCCAGGTTCGACAGTACCTCCGGGACCAGTCGGTCAACCAGGCCCTGGAAACCATTCGTAACCGGGTGGACCAGTTCGGTGTCGCCGAGCCGACCATCCAGCGACAGGGGCTCTCCGGAGAGCGGATCATTATCGAACTTCCGGGTGTCGATAATCCTGAACGGGTTAAGAACCTGATCAAGACGACGGCCGTTTTGGAGTGGAAACTTGTCAAGGCAGGCCCGGCCCCCGACGAACAGACCCTGCTCGCACCCTTCGGAGGAACCGTTCCCGAAGACGCTCAGGTCGTCAAAGGCGACCCCAAGCGAACGGGGGGCGGTTATTACCTCGTGGAACGCGTCGCTACGGTCGCCGGGAAAGACCTCCGCACCGTGCGCCGCTCCCAGGACGAGTGGAACAGCCCCGCCGTGGCTTTCTCTCTCAACCCCGAAGGGGGCCGGCGCTTCGAGAGGGTCACCGGGGAAAATATCGGCAAACAGATCGCCATCATCCTCGATGACAAGGTCATCTCCAGTCCCAGCGTCGAAACCGTGATCCCCGCCACCAGCGGCGGTATCATCCGCGGGCGCTTCACTATCGAGGAGGCGGAAGACCTGGTCGTCGTCCTCCGGGCCGGGGCGCTTCCCGCCGGTATCAGGTACCTGGAAGAAAGGACGATCGGTCCTTCGCTGGGAGCCGACTCCATCCGCAAGGGACTGAGCGCCGGCATCGCCGCCATTCTCCTGGTCATGGTCTTCATGGTTATCTACTACCGGCTGGCGGGGGTGAACGCCGTCACCGCTCTCGTCCTCAACATGGTCCTGCTGTTCGGCGCGCTGGCTTACTTCCGGGCGGCCCTGACGCTGCCGGGCATCGCCGGCATCATCCTGACCATCGGCATGGCCGTCGACGCCAACGTTCTGATCTTCGAACGCATCCGGGAAGAGCTCCTCTCGGGCAAGAGTATCCTCAACTCGATCGCCACGGGCTTCAGCCGCGCCTTCACCGCCATCTTCGACTCCAACCTGACCACCATCATCTCGGCCATTTTCCTTTTCCAGTTCGGGACGGGCCCGGTGAAAGGCTACGCCATCACCCTGATCATCGGCATCGCTGCGAGCATGTTCACCGCGGTCTTCGTCTCGCGGCTGATTTTCGACCTGACCGTGGCCGGCAAGAAAAGAAAAGACAAAATGAGCATCTGATATGTTACAGATATTCCAGAAGACCAACATCAACTTCATGAAGTACAAGTACCTGGCCTTTGCCCTGTCCGGTACGATCATCCTCGCCGGCCTGGCCAACATCATCTTCGGCAAGGGCCTGAAACCCGGAGTCGACTTTTCCGGCGGCACGCTCATCCGCGTCCTGTTCAAATCACCCCTTCCTGTCTCCGACGTGCGGCAGGCTTTGAGCGAGCAGGGCCTTGGGAACAGCGTCATCCAGGAGGTTGAGAAGGGACAACGGGAATATATCATCCGGACGGCCGGTCTCAAAAGGGACGAAATTCAAACCGATCAGGAGCTGGAAGCCCACGAGATCATCGGCAGCCGGATCGTCGAAACCCTGAAGAGCGCCGAAGATAAAGCCTCGGCCGAACGGGGCTTGATCGATTTCAATAACGCGGGCGTCAAGGAGATCGCCGCGGTCCTGCAGCCGTCCTTCCCCGACGAGGCCGCAGCCTTGGCCGAAAAGATCGTCGGTTTCCGGGTGGAAAAAGGGATCATCGAAGATTTCGGGGTCCTCAGGGATGCGGGGATCTCCGACAAGGTCATCGCGGTGCTCAGAGACAGGACCTTCCTCGGCTCGCTGACCATCCTGAGCCGGGAGACCGTGGGCCCGCAGGTCGGCAAGGACCTGAGAAGAAAAGCCACCCAGGCGACGATCTGGGCGCTCCTCGGCATGCTCGTCTACATCGCCGCCCGCTTCAAACTGGCCTACGGCGTCTCCGCCATCCTGACCCTAACCCACGACGTCCTGGTGACCCTGAGCGTATTTTCCTTCACTCAGCGGGAGATCAACCTACCCGTCATCGCCGCGGTCCTGACGATCGTCGGTTTTTCGATCAATGACACCATCGTCATCTTCGACCGCGTCCGGGACAACATCAAACTGATGCGCAAAAGCGCTTTCGAAGATATCCTCAACACCAGCATCAACCAGACCCTCAGCCGATCCGTCATCACCTCGGGAACCGTTTTTCTGACTGTTATCGCCCTCTACTTGTTCGGCGGCGAGGTCATCAACGATTTCGCCTTCACCATGCTCATCGGAGTGATCTCGGGGGCCTATTCCACCATCTACCAGTCGTGCCCGATCGTCCTGTTTTGGCAGAAGATTTTCGGCACGGGGAGGCGGGTTCGACGGCGATGAAAATGGACTTGTCAAAAGGAATTATTTCTATTATACTTATCCTTTGTGAACGTTCACTGAACTCGGGAATGAGGTAAAGACCATGGTCGAGAAAACCAAACCTCAGAAGACGGACGAGATCCCTAAGCTTTTCAAGGACTCGTTCTTTATCGGTGAAAAGCAAACGGCCAAAAAAGCCTTTGCCCTGCCTTTCGCCCTCATCGTTCATGCCCTGGCCATCGCCGCTCTCGTCGTCATCCCCCTGATGTCGACCGGCAATCTCCCCCAGGTCGAGGTCTACAGCGCCTTCCTCGCTCCCCCGCCCCCCCCACCGCCGCCTCCTCCCCCGCCTGCCAAGAAGAGGTCCAGTTCCCAGGTCAAGACAAGGATCAAACCGGTCCAGGCCCAGTCCAACATTGAACCCGGCCGCTTGGTCGCCCCTATCGAGATCCCGGAAGAGATCGCCGACGAGCAGGTCACGGACTTCGGGGTTGAAGGCGGAGTCGAAGGCGGAGTCGAGGGCGGCGTTGTCGGCGGCGTCCTGGGTGGCGTCGTCGGCGGTGTCCTCGGAGGAGTCGTCGGCGAGGTTGAGGCCCCTGTCCGGGCCATCGGCGAGATCAAGCCGCCCCGGTTGATCAAGAAAGTCGATCCCTTGTATCCAGAGATCGCCCGCCAGGCCCGTGTCGAAGGCGTGGTCATCGTCGAGGCCACGACCGATATCTATGGACGCGTCCAGATCGTCAAGGTCATGCGCTCCATCCCTCTGCTTGACCAGTCGGCCATCGATGCCGTGCGGCAATGGCAATACGAGCCGATGATCATCAACGGCCGTCCCCGGGGAGTCATCTTCACCGTCACGGTGAGATTTCAACTGAAGTAACAGAAAAGCTAGAATATGGCTTTCGATATTTAAAAGGAGGTATCGAAAATGCAATTCGGTCTGATCGAAATGTGGCAGGCCATGGGTCCAGTCGCGAAAGCTGTCGCCATTTTTCTCATCGCCCTCTCCATCATCTCCCTTTATCTCTTCATCGAGAGACAGCTCGTCTTCCGCAGAGCCCGCGCCAAATCCAAACAGGTTGCCCCCAAGCTGGCCGACTTGTTGAAGAAGGGACAGATCAAGGAAGCTCTGGCTCTTTCCAGCAAGAAAGAGAACAAGGGAAGCCATCTGGCCCGCGTGACCGCGGCCGGCATCCAGGAATTCCTGGAAGGGAAAGAGTTCAACCTCTCATTCGAAGAACAGGTTGAGACGGCCCAGAGAGGCTGCGAACGCGCCTCGAACATCTTCAGCCAGGAACTGAAAAGAGGCTTGAGCACGCTGGCCACCATCGCCACCTCCGCTCCCTTCATCGGTTTGTTCGGGACCATCGCCGGGATCATCAACGCGTTCCGGGGCATGGCCCTAACGGGGTCGGGCGGGATCGGCGCCGTGGCTTCCGGTATCGCCGAAGCGCTGGTGACGACCGCTTTCGGGATCGGAGTGGCCATCATCGCTCTCTGGTGCTATAACTTGTTGAACACCCGGATCGAAATCTACGACGCCGAGATGGCGAACACCAGCTCCCAGGTCGTGGACTTCTTCATCCGCAAACAGGTCGGATAAGTCGCACCCCAGAGCGAATGTCGTCCGAGCTGGACGACTCCGGCTTAGGAAGAGAGGGAAAAATGGCATTTTCAATCGGCGGTAAAGAGAAAGTCAAATCCGAGCCCAACGTCGTTCCGCTATGCGATGTCCTGCTCGTCCTGCTGATCATCTTCATGGTGGTGACGCCGCTCGTCCAGAAAGGCGTAGACGTCAGGCTCCCCACGGCCCTGAACACGATCAACATGCCCGATAATCCGGAGGTCGTTCTAGCCCTCCGCCGCGATGGCACCATGTACGTCAACCAGGACCAGGCGACGATGGACAACCTTCAGACGCTCCTCGAAGACGCCTTCCTGACGGCCAGTGAAAAAAAGTTGTACCTCAAGGCCGACCAGGAGCTCGAGTACGGTAAGATCGTGGATGTCATCCAGGTCGTCAAGGACGCCGGCATCGAGATCATGGGCATCATCACCGAGGTGAAGACCGAAAAGGGCGAATCCTAATACAACCCGAGATTTGATCTCGAGCCTTTGACCCGGGGCGAAAGGGCCCGTTCAACGTTGTCCTTTCGGCCCGGGTTTTTTTTTAATATTTTTTGCCAGGTTTCACCGTCCTCCATGCAGAAATAAAGAGGGATCCGCTCTCCCCCGTTATCCCGGAGAAGGCCGACGATTCTCCGGTAGAGCTCCAGACGGAGCGGTTTAAAGTAGCGGAGTTTGCCGTCCCTGCCCGGAACCATCTCTCCGAGAGGGAGCCGGGAATCGGGAAAGCGGTTTTCGATCATTCCCTTGAGCGCCGGGGAAAACCGGAGGCCGCCCAGGCTGACCCACCGGACCCGGTCCGGCGGGACCATCCGCAAGAGCCGTTCGATAATCCGGCCATAGGCCTCCTCCCAGCCGGGATGGAGGACCAGCGGGTCAAAATGGAACCCGACGTGGAATCCCCGTTTGACGACTTCCCGGGCCGCTTCGAGCCGCTCGGAGACGGAGGGCGCGCCTCTCTCTTCCTGCCGGGCGATTGCGGCCGAGTTGAGAGACCAGGAGATGACGATATTCTCAGCCGGCTCCGCCTCCAAAATCCCTTGAATATGGACGGTTTTTGTCTTCAGCTCAAAAAAGGCATTGGGTTTGGTCTTGAAGTAGGAGATGAACTCCGCCGCCGTGCGGGTCAGAGGATCGAGGGCCAGCGAGTCGGCGAGCTCGCCTGTGCCGATACGGAAGAATCGGCCGGAGCGTCGGCGGATGAAGGCGTCCCAGCCTTTCCTCATGTCCTCGAGGTTGACGAAGACGGTGACCGGGGAAGGCCCGAGGTAGAGCTGGAGGATGCAGTAGGAGCAGTCCAGCGGGCAGTTGAGCGCCGAATTGATGATGAAATAATTGCAGCCGATGTATTGGGGGGTGCAGGGGCAGGGCTTGACGAAGCCGCCCTTTTGCCGGGTCAGCCAGAGCGTTTTCTTGCCCTCGCCGATCGGGTCTTCCGCCGCGGCGA
Source organism: Candidatus Aminicenantales bacterium (assembly GCA_049287565.1). GTDB lineage: Bacteria > Acidobacteriota > Aminicenantia > Aminicenantales > UBA8522 > UBA8522. The sequence continues at coordinate 12,171 of JBAQGA010000156.1, read as the reverse complement.
TCCGGTCGGCGACAGGCCTCCGGTGGGGGACGAACAAGACGGGAATATCCCGGGAATTCTTGAGAATCCGCCGGGTCAGAGGCTCGGAGGCGGCTTTGTCGTCGACGAAGATCCGCTCGATCATCCTTTCTCCCGGAAGAGCGCGTCGAGTTCCTCCCGGCCGGCCACGTCCCTGAGCTTGTCCAGGGCCGCCCGGAATTCCTCCCGGCTCCCGATCCGGAAGGAGACGGTCACGTGGTCCTCCTCGAAGAAGGGTGAAGGCAGCACGGCGATGCCGCGGGGCCACTTCAGCTTATGCAGCGTCAATCGAAAGGCCTCTTCGCGCGCGCTCAGGGCTGGAGACCGCATCTTTTTGAGCCACTGTCTCGTTGCCTCGGCTTTCTGCAGCATCGAAAGCCGGGAAGACCCGAGGATCCGCCGGAACTCCTTTCTCCGGAGCAAGCTCCGGACCGGGATCTCGTCCCTCCGGCAGACATCCCGGAGGTCCTCGAGGAGCTGCCTTTGCTTGTTCTGACCGAGAGGCCGGAGAAGAGGCAAAAGGAAACGCCGGTCACCGGGTGAAAAGCCAAGAAGCGCCTTGACAACCGCCGGCGAAGGGGATTTCTCGGAAACAAAATCAAGGACGGACCGGTCGGCCCACGCCAGAGAGAGCATCAACCGGAGATGGCCCGTGGTGGCGGGAAGCCCGAGCTGGGGAAGATATTCTCTGACCAGTTTGTTCGCGCTCATCCCGAACCGGCCAAGCTTATCAAGGATGTTCGCTTTCTCTACCAGGCTGAGCTCCCGGGTCGCCAGATTCTCGGTAAAGGCCAGCAGGAGCAGACGCAGCTCATTCGTTTCCTCTGTGACCAGCACGGGCAGTTTCCCGAAGCCCTGCGCCCGGCAGGCCAGCGCCCTCTTCCAGCCGGTCACGAGAACATACCGGCGTCCCCGCCTGCAGACGACCGGCGGGCTGATGAGGCCCGCCTTTCTGATCGACCGGATGAGCCCTTCCGGGCCGGCGTCGCGCGATATCCGGAACCTCTCATCGCGGAAATCGATGGCCCGCAGAGAGACCTCCTCATACCGCATACCTTTATTCTAGTTTTATAAACAGCTTTAGGCAACAATGCAGGGGGCTGGCGTTGATTTGCGCCGCCAGTTCTGCTAATAATTCCTCCCGGAGAAGGGACGAGTGCGCAGCCCCTCGATCGTCACGCCGAAACCCATCCGGGGTTTCAAAGACAAAAGGGTCATCTATCTCCCCTGCGACCTCCCCGGCGGAATCCTCTCTCGGGCCCTCAAGAAAAGGGCCGGCACCGAGAGGGATTTAGGTTTTTGTTCGCTCTACACGCTCGGCGGAAAGAGCGCCCTCTACGGAGCGCTGGGCGCCGCGGCCGCCGGGCTCGCCCTCGAAGCCGTCATCGCCTCCGGCACCGAAGACATCATCGTCCTCGGATTCTGCGGTTCCCTCTCCCGGCGGTTCCGGATCGGCGATGTCGTCGGGATCAGCCGGGCCGTCGTCGGCGAGGGCACATCCCGTCACTACTTCCCTCGAAGAAAGTTTTTTCTCCCCTCCCCTACCCTCGCCGCCGAACTGGAGAACGGAACATCGGTCCGCCAGAAAGGCGTCATCATCTCCACGGATGCCCCCTATCGAGAGACATCCGACTGGCTCAGGGAAAGCCGGCAGCGGGGCGCCGAACTCGTCGATATGGAGACATCGGCCGTTTTCGCCCTGGCCGCCTTCCACGGGATCAGGGCCGCCTCGCTTCAAATCGTCAGCGACGAAATCTTCAGCGGCCGGCAGAGGACAGGTTTTTCAAGTCCCCTGCTCAAGGCGCGCGTCAGGGACGTTTTCCTGCCGCTTCTTGGGGATAGAGAAGAGCGTTGAGAGAACGGCGTAAAGAACCTGATTGGGAGAGAGGCAATTCTCGATGGGCTTTTTATTTACGGCGGGGCTTAGCGGCCTTGCGCAGTGGCTCGTTCAGGCTGCCGGTCCGGTAACCCTCAAGGTCCAGGGTGACATAGGTGTAGCCGGCCTTCTTGAGCCCGGCGATCAACTTCTGTCTGGACGTGGGCTTCAGGAGCAGAGGGAATTCTTCCGGGTTGACTTCCAGCCTGCCGATGTCGCCGTGATGACGGACGCGGACCTGGGTCAGGCCAAGGCTCCGGAGCAACTCCTCTGCCTGGGCGATCTGAAGAAGCGTCCTCCGCTCGATCGGCGTGTGATAAGGAATACGTGAGGCCAGACAAGCCAGCGAGGGTTTGTCCCACGTGGGGAGGCCGATCTCTTTCGAGAGCCGCCGAATCTCCGCTTTGGTCAGCCCGGCCTCTCTGAGCGGCGAGCGGATGCCGAGCTCGCGGCCGGCCAAGGCACCGGGACGGTAATCGGTTCTATCATCATGATTCGATCCGTCGAGCACATAGGGAAAAGACCTCTGCACGGCCAGCTCTTTGAGCCGGGAAAAAAGCTCCCGCTTGCAGTGATAGCAGCGCAGGGGCGAATTCTCGGCGAAGGCCGGATTATCGACCTCCCCGGTCTTGATAACGAGGTGCTTGACGCCGATTTTCCGAGCCAACGCAACGGCCGTCCTGACCTCGCGTTCGGGATAGGTTTCGGAGCGGGCGATGACGGCCAGGACATCCTTTCCGAGCTCCTCGGCCGCCACTTTGAGAAGAAAGGCGCTGTCGACACCCCCCGAAAAAGCGACCAGGACCTTGCCCATCCGGCGGAGGATTCGGCGGAGTCTCTCCATCTTCTCTCTCGTTGCCTTCGGGATTCGGCTCTTCGCGGCCATATTGATCAATCCTTTCCTCTCGGCCGCGGCTCTCCGGCCATTTTTTTCACTTCCCGGACGATCTCGGCCAAGATCTTTTTTTCATCGACCCGGCGGACGAGCCGGCCCTTCTTGAAAAGGACCCCGGCGCGGCGGCCGCAGGCGATCCCGATATCCGCGTCTTTCGCTTCGCCGGGACCGTTGACCATGCAGCCCATCAGGGCCACCGTCAAAGGGACCCGGATCGCCGACAGTCGTTTCTCGACCTCCGGGACGATCCTCATCAGATCGACCTCCGCCCGGCCGCAGGTCGGGCAGGAAACGAAGTCGATGTGCCGGCCGCCGAGCCCAAGGCTCCGGAGAATCCAAAAGGCCACCCGGACCTCCTCCTCGGGAGGAGCGGTCAGGGACACGCGAATCGTATCGGCCAAACCCTCGGCCAGGAGGATGCCCAGGCCGACCGCCGATTTCACGCTTCCGGAGAGAAGGCTTCCGGATTCGGTAATGCCCGCGTGAAAAGGATAATCCACCTTTTCCGCCAGGAGCCTGGAAGCGGCCACTGTCCGGCCGACATCCGAGGCCTTGAGGGACACCTTGATCAGATCAAACTCCAGGTCTTCGAGAAGCCGGATATGATCCAACGCGCTCTCGACCATGGCCTCGGGAGAAGCCCCCCCATGTTTCGCCAGGATGTCTTTCTCCACAGATCCCGAGTTCACCCCGATCCGGATCGGTACCCGCCGCTCCCGGGCGGCCCTGACGACCTCGCGCACCTTGTCCTTCGAGCCAATGGTGCCGGGATTCAAACGCAACCCGTCCACTCCTGCGCGAAGGGCGGCCAGCGCCAGCCTGTGGTCGAAATGGATATCGGCGATGATCGGGATAGAGACACACTTGCGGATCGTTTTCAGGGCGGCCGCCGCCCGTTCGTCGGGCACGGCAAGGCGCACGATCTGACAGCCCTCTTTCTCCAGTCGTTTGATCTGGGCAACGGTCCGGGCAACGTGGTGGGTCAGAGTCTTGGTCATCGACTGGACGACTACCGGCGCTCCTCCCCCGATCGCCACCCCGCCGATTTTGAGCTGCTTCGTCTTCCGCCGGGGAAATGCATTCTTAATCATCTTCTATTCTGTCAAGGGCTCGGGATATCCCTCCCTTCTTTTCCCAAGGCGAGGGTTTGGGTGAGGAAGTCCGTCGACGACTGAGCGGGCATCGCGAGGCGTCGAAGACGCCGTGGCGATCTCCTGGAGATTGCTTCGTCACTTCGTTCCTCGCAATGACAGCTTCCTCGCTGGGGAAGTGAGCGGGCTGACGAATCCAAACCCGAGCCATCTTACCACGGAATGAGGCTTTCCCAGCCGTTGGGCATCCTTTTGACGATGTCGTTGAGGATGATGAAGACGAGCAGGAAGATAAAGATGACGAATCCGATCTGCATCCAGATCTGCCGGACCTTGGGGCTGAAATCACGCCGGAACAAGCCTTCCAGGGCCAGGACGAAGATCTGTCCGCCGTCGAAGACGGGGATCGGGAACAGGTTGATGACGCCGAGCTGGAGGCTGATCAGCCCGATCCAGCTCAGCATGGCCAGGAAGCCCCCCTTCCAAGCGGCGTAGGAAAAGCTGGCGATCTCCAGCGGCCCGCCGAGCTGCTGAGTAGGGGCGCGCCGCAGGATCAGGTCTTTGATGAAGCGGATGATCAGGAAGGCATTCTTGGTGTTGTCGCTGACGCTCTGGGCAAAGGCTCTGAAAAAGTCGTACTTCTTCATCACCGTCCGGGCCTCCGTATAGGCGTCGATCTTACCCACCTTGCTCTCGAGCCGCGGGGTGATCGGGAGGCTCATTCTCTGGCCGTTCCGGTCCACCAGGAACTCCAGCTCCCGGTCGGGATTCTTTTCGATGTACTCGACGAACTGATAGAAGTAAATCGCCCGGCCGTCGACAGCCAGGATGATGTCGCCCTGCTGCAGCCCGGCCTTCTCGGCCGCCGAGCCGGGTTTGACCAGACGGATCTGGGTCAGGAATTTCCCCGTGAAACCGGCATAGCCCAAGGCGTAGCGGGTCCGTTTTTCCGTCCGGAGCGGGACCTCCCGCGTCTCCCCTTCCCTTCGGATCTCGACGGTCATCAGCCGGTCCGGTTTGCTCCCCACGGCCAGCTCGACATCGTTCCAAGTGGCGACCTTTTCTCCATCAATGCTGAGGATTTCGTCGTCGAGCCGGAAACCCGCGTCTTCCGCCGGCGACCCGGCCTCGATATAGCCGATGACCGGCGCCTCATCCTGGTAGGCCGGAACCGTGACCCCGACCATGTTGATGACGGCGAAGATAAGGATGGCCAGGAGGAGATTCATCACCGACCCCATGACCATGACCAAGAACCTCTCCCAGCGCGTCTTGGCCAAAAAATGATCGGCGGGCAGCGTCGCCGTCCCGCTCTCCGAGAAGAGTTCTCCCTCCCCCAGGAACTTGACGTAGCCGCCCATCGGGATCAGGCTGACCCGATAGTCTGTGCCCTTCCGCCGGAACCCGAAAAGACGCTTGCCGTACCCGAACGAGAACGTTTCGACCCGGATGCCGACCAGTTTGGCGGTGAAAAAGTGGCCGAACTCGTGGATGAAGACGAGGACGCCGAAGACCACCAGGAATGACAGGATGGTTTCGAATACAGTGGCCATATCTATTCCCTTTTCTTGATGAAATTTTCGCTCTGAACGCGAGTCTCCCGGTCGACGGCCAGGACGGCTTCCAGGGTCTCCGCCTCGCAAACCCGATGCCGATCTAGAACAGTGCCGACGACGGCGGCGATATCGGAGAAACCGATGCGGCCTCCGAGGAATGCCTCGACGGCCACTTCGTTGGCGGCGTTAAGGGCAACGGGCAGGCTCTTCCCCTCCTCGAGGGCCTGCCTGGCGAAAGCGATGAGCGGGTAGCGGTCTTCTTCCACCTCGAAGAACTCAAGAGACCGGACCCGGCTCAACTCGAGCGCCGGCAGCTCCGACGTCCTTCTTTCCGGGTAGGTCAGGGCGTATTGGATAGGAACACGCATATCGGTGATGCTCAGCTGAGCGAGGGTCGATCCATCCCTCATTTCAACCAACGAATGGACGATACTCTGGGGATGGATGAGAATATCGAGCTCGTCCGGCGTCAGGTCAAAAAGCCAGCGGGCCTCGATGAGCTCCAGGCCTTTGTTCATCAGGGTCGCCGAGTCGATGGTCACTTTCCGCCCCATCTTCCAGCGCGGATGGGTCAGCGCCTCGGCGATGGTCTTGTTCTTGATATCGGAGAGTGGGGTCCGGAAAAACGGGCCGCCCGAGGCCGTCAGGATCGCCTTCTTGATGTTCTCTCTCCGCTCCTTGGCCAGGCATTGGAAAATCCCGCTGTGCTCGCTGTCAACGGGAATTATCTCGGCCCCGGAGGACGCCGCCTTGGACCGCAGGATGGCTCCTCCAACGACCATGGATTCTTTGTTGGCCAGGGCCACCCGCACCCCCGTCTCCACGGCCGCGGCCGTCGGCCTTAGCCCTTCGATGCCGGTGATGGCGGCGACCACGACCTCGTTCTCGTCGAAACGGGCGACCTCCTCGGCTCCCTCGGGCCCGAAAACAACGCGGACGGACGGACCGCCCAAATCTTTCTTGAACCTGGCGGCCTCCTCTTTCGTCTTAAGCGAAACGATCTTCGGCTGGAACCTCCGGACCTGTTCCAGAAGCAGCGGAATATTGGACCCCGCGGCCAGGCCGCTTACGAGATACTCGTCCCCGAGCCGGCTCACGATATCGAGAGTGCTGGTGCCGATGGAGCCGGTCGAACCGAGGACGGCGATCTTCTTCATTTCCAAAAATACTTGACGAAATAGTAATAAAGCGGAACCGCCAGGAGAAGACTATCGATCCGGTCGAGGAATCCGCCGTGTCCAGGCAGGAAGTTGGAGGAATCCTTAACACCGACAGCCCTCTTGAAGAGGGACTCGAGCGGATCGCTGAGCTGGGCCGCCGCGTGGACCAGGGCGCCGCAGGCCAGAGCCTGCCAGAGGCCGATCTCCTTGAGCAGAAGCTGTTGCCCGGCCAGAGCCCCCAAGACGGCGCAGGCGATGCCACCGATGCTCCCCTCCCAGGTCTTGTTGGGGCTGGCCAGCGGGCTCATCTTATGCCGCCCCATGAGCTTGCCAAAGAAATAAGCGCCGGTGTCTCCGAGGAAGATAATGGCCGCGAGAAAATAGATAAAATAGGCTCCCTTCTCGAGCTTTATCAAATAAAGGTAGTTCATCGGAAAGCTGATATAGAGCGCCCCAAAAAAGGTCACGGTGATGGAAGGGATGAAATAAGGGAGCTGCTCGACACGCCGGGAAGTGAAGACATAAAAGACGGCCGTCAGGAGGAGCGCTCCGAATACAGCCAATTCAAAAGGGAACGAGGCCCTGAAATAAAAGGACAGGCTGATGATCAGGGCCACGGTCAGACCAAGCGGCACCTGAGGGTGGAGTCTCTTCTTTCGAGCCAGGTTGAAGAACTCGAGCAGGGCGGCCAGAATGAAGGCCTGGGCAACGATGAAAAGGAGGAGCATGGAGCCATACTGGAACAGGAAAAAGAGGGGAATCAGAAGCAGAAGAGCGGTGCGCAGGCGCTTGAGGAGATTCATGGCAGTCAACCGCCGGGCGCCGCAGGAAAGCTAAGCTCTACCGGACAAGCGGGCATGGACGGCGCCGAACCTCCTTTCTCTTTTCTGGAAATCGAGGAGCGCCTGGAGGAATTCCCGGCGCCGGAAATCCGGCCACAAGACAGGCGTAATCCAGATCTCGGAATAGGCGATCTGCCAGAGCAGGAAATTGGAGATCCGGAGTTCGCCGCTCGTCCGGATAAGCAGGTCGGGATCCGGAATCCCCGCTGTATCCAGGTACCGGGCAAAACCGGCTTCGTCCAGGTCAGCCGGGTTGACCTCGGGATCCCGGAGAACCTTTTTTACCGCGTCGACGATCTCGGCCCGGCCGCTGTAATTGAGGGCTAGAACGATCGTCAAGCGGTCATGGAAGCGGGTGATCGTTTCCACTCTTTCAAGCTCTCTCTGAACAGCCTCGGGAATCCTCTCTCTCTGGCCGATGTCAATAAGACGGATCTTATTCTTTATCAGCTCTTTATCCTGTTTTTGGAGGTATTCCTCGAGCAATCTCCAGAGCAGGGCGACTTCCTTCTTCGGTCTTTTCCAATTCTCTTTGGAAAAGGCATAAAGGGTCAGGAACCTAATGCCCAGGCGGGCACAGGTCTCGACAACCTCCTGAACGGCTTTCGAGCCGGCCCGGTGGCCCTCGATCCGCGGCATCCTGCGCTTTTCCGCCCAACGGCCGTTGCCGTCCATGATCACGGCGACGTGCCCCGGGAGCCGGGACGGGTCCAGCTGCCGAACGAGCTTGTCTTCTTCGCTACCAGGAGAAATAAAACCCTTGAGGTCGAATTCCACGGGCTCATTATAGGAGGTGCCTCGGGAAAAAGCAACGGGGGCTGGACCGGGGGGCGGGGATTTGGTAATCTAATGAATCCAATAAAGAAGCGATTGCCATGTGTTTAGGAATCCCGGCCAAAGTGACGCTGGTTGACGATTCCCGGCAGGGAAAGGTCGACTACCTGGGAACAAAGGTCCGGGTTGATTTTTCGCTCCTGGAGGACGTCCGGCCGGGCGATTGGGTCATTGTTCATGCCGGGTTCGCCATCACCAAGCTTGACGAGGACGAGGCCCAGGAAACCCTTTCGCTGCTGCGGGAGATCGCCAAGGCCCAGGGAGAATAGGCATTGTCGGGCCCGATGAAAGAGCTCCGGGACAAATCCGTCACCCGTGCCCTCCTCAAGAGGATCGGGGATAAAATGCCGGGCCACGGCCGTCCTGTCAGGATCATGGAGGTCTGCGGGACCCACACCATGACCATTCACCGTTACGGCCTCAAGACCATGCTCGAGGACGTGGGCGTGGAGATGGTCTCGGGGCCGGGCTGTCCGGTTTGTATCACACCCAACGAATTCCATGAAGCTTGCCTCGACCTGGTAACGAATAGAGAAAACACTATCCTGGCCTCCTTCGGAGACATGACCCGAGTCCCGACGAAAAAAGGCTCGCTTCAAACGGCAGTTCCGGCGCCGTTTTCTCGGGTCAAGATTGTCTATTCCCCCGAGGAGGCCCTTGACCTGGCCAGGGCCAATCCCGACAAGGAAGTCGTCTTTTTCGGCGTCGGGTTCGAGACCACCATCCCGGCCATCGCCCTGACGGTGAAAAAAGCAGCGGACGAACGGCTGTCCAACTTTTCCTCGCTGTCCGCTCTCTGGCTCATCCCGCCCGCGCTCCGGGCTATTCTGGAGGCTGGAGAAACCGTCATTTCCGGTTTCCTCTACCCCGGCCACGTCAGCGTCATCATCGGACTGGAGCCTTATCGATTCATCGCCGAGGAATATCGGATTCCGGGATCCGTCGCCGGGTTCGAACCCAACGATGTCCTCCTGGCGATCAGCGCCATCCTGGATCAGATCGCTCAGGGGAAGCCTCGTGTTCATCTGGAATACGCACGCGTCGTCGATCCTCGAGGCAACCCGGTCGCCCGGGCGGTGATGGAGGAGATGCTCGAGCCTCGGGATGCCTTCTGGAGAGGCCTGGGCCGTATTCCTCGGAGCGGACTCGGCCTCAAAAAGCGGTACTGCGCCTTTGACGCTCGGCTCAAACATGATCTCGACATCAAGGAGGGGGCCTCCGACCTCCCGGGATGTCGCTGCGGTGAGGTTCTGCGCGGCCTCATCCCGCCCCCCCGATGTCCGCTCTACGGCAAGAGATGCCGCCCGGACTCGCCGTTTGGACCCTGCATGGTCTCTTTCGAGGGCGCCTGCTTCATCTATCACAAATACGACCGCCGGAGACGAGGAGGATGAGTTCTCGATGACCCAGGAAAAGGCCGTCAGCCTCGAGCTCGGGAGCGGCGGGAAGAGGATGCGTGATTTCATCGCTCAGGACATCGTCCCCTCCTTCCACAATCCTCTCCTGGACGACCTCGGTGATGCCAGCCATTTACCAATGGGAGTGGCCTTCACCACAGACAGCTACGTCGTCGACCCCATTTTCTTCCCCGGAGGGGACATCGGCACGCTGGCCGTCAACGGGACGGTCAATGACCTGGTCGTCTCGGGCGCCGTGCCCGGCTTTCTCTCGCTCGCTTTCATCCTGGAGGAAGGATTGCCCTGGGACGATCTGCGAAAAATTCTGAGGTCGATCAAACGGGCGGCGGCGCGGGCGGATGTCCGGATTGCAACCGGAGATACCAAGGTCGTCCGCCGCGGTCAGGCGGACAAGATCTACATCAATACCTCGGGCGTCGGACTGGCCGTTGCCCGGCCTCAGACGGAGCGCATCCGCCCGGGTGACCGGATCATCGTGACCGGGACACTCGGCGAACACAGTCTCGCGGTCCTGCTGGCGCGCCAGGAATTTGGCCTCGAGGCCCGCGTCCGGAGCGACTGCGCTCCCTTGAATTATCTTCTGCCCCTCTGGAAAAAAGGAGCGCTCTGGATGCGCGACATCACCCGGGGAGGCCTGGCGACCATCCTTTCCGAGTTGGCCGAAAAGCTCCCCCATGCTCTTCTTATCGAAGAAGAGAAAATCCCCTTGTCGCCCGCGGTGCGGGGAGCGAGCGAGCTTCTAGGCATCGACCCCCTGTTCCTGGCCTGCGAAGGCCGGGCGGTCATCGTCGCGCCCCGGAAAAGGGCCGAGGCCATTCTTCGGGAGGTCCGGAAGAGCCCCTTGGGCAGACGGGCGGCCGTCATCGGTCAGGTCGACGACCGGACCGGACGTCCGGGCGAACTCCTGCTCTCGACGATGACGGGTGGGCTGCGTCTTCTCGAGCCCTTGACTTCGGAGCTTCTGCCCCGGATCTGCTAGCAGGACCATGTCATTCAAAAAATCCTCAAGAATTCGGCTTCCGCTTGTCTGCCTCTCTGTCGCCTTCTGGATGTGGAGCGGATGCTCTTCCCGCCAAGAGAGAAGCGAGGGGAATCTCCAAGGCGATGACTCGGCCCTCATAACAAGCCGGGCAGACCGACTGCGTGTCTATGAAGGCGGGACCGCCGAAGTGGACCTCCTCCTGAAGAACACGGGAAAAAAAGAATGGTCGTCCCGAGGCCGGAATCCCTGCCTTCTCTCATACCACCTCCTGGACGAAGCAGGAAAAGCCCTCAGGTTCGACAACGCCAGAACGTCTCTCCCCCATCCCGTTCGCCCCGGAGAAGAGATCGCACTTTCGATCCGGGTCAAGGCTCCTCTGGACAAAGGGAACTACCTCGTCGAAATCGACCTCGTCCGCGAAGGCTTAGCCTGGTTCAGAGACTCCGGCAGCCGGACGCTGGTCATGCCGCTTCTGGTGGAAGAAAGACAACGTCCGGGTGAGACGAGTTTGGAGTCGAGCGTTCCCGAATTCAATGCCCTCCAGAAGCTCATCCGGACGACACTGGAAAACGACGAGGTCACGTTCCAGGGAAAAACCGGCCGGATCGACGGGTTCACGGCCGGCGCCGGCTATCCTCAGGTCTGGCTCCGCGACGCGGCCACTATCATCCCCGCTTCCCGCTATTATTATCCGGATTCCTTCCTGACCTCCTGGCTTGAGGAGCACCTGGCCTATCAGAAGCCCGACGGGGGCCTGGAGGACTGGATCGACGGCCAAGGACGGTCGGACAAGAACACCGTCGAGACAGACCAGGAAGCGAGCGCCGTCCAGTCGGCCTACCAGGTTTTTCTCCTCAAGGGAACGGCCTGGCTCGAAAAAAAGGTTGCCGGCAAGACCATCCTCGACCGCCTTGAAAAAGCCGTCACCTATCTTTTCGAGACCCGGTTCGACCGCGAGCACGGACTCATCACCGGCGCGCACACTGCCGACTGGGGGGACGTCGACCCGGAGGATTCCGACCAGAAAGCAATCTACGTCGACGAAAGGACCCGCTGGACAGCGGATATCTATGACCAGAGCATGGGCTATGAGGCCTGCCGCCGACTGGCCTCCATGTTCGCCGCCCTCGGCAAAAGGGAGAAGGCGGACAATTGGCTAAAAAAAGCCGCCTCTCTCCAGGAAGCCGCTGACCGATATCTATGGCAGGAAGAAAAGGGGTTCTACAGGGTTCACGTCCATCTGGATCCCTTTCCCCACGACTTCGACGAAGACGATATGTTCGCCATGGGAGGGAACGCCCAGGCGATCATCGCCGGGCTGGCGGACGCCGAGAAAGCGGAACGGATCATCCAGATCGCCCTCGAACGGCAAGGGTTGTTCCGGCTCTCCACCGTCTCGGGTTCGCTCCTTCCCCCCTACCCGGCGGGGTTCTTCCGGCATCCGGCGATGGACGAGCCCTATGAATACCAGAACGGCGGGCAGTGGGACTGGTTCGGAG
>JBAQGA010000155.1:0-9150 GCA_049287565.1 Candidatus Aminicenantales bacterium | reverse complement strand
GGAAGGAATTTCCGGAGATGCAGGAATTTTTATGGGGCGAGAGCTTTTGGGCGGATGGTTATTTTGCCGAAACGGTGGGAAAAGTAGACGAAGAAGTGGTGAAGAAGTACATCCGCCAGCAGCGAGGTAACCCATAGCCAGATTATGCCACAAGGCTGAAACCCCGGGCTTTAGCCCGGGGAGTTTTCATTTTTCTCTTTTATCACCTCTAGCTTTTTATTATTTTTGATCTTTTGTTTTTCTATGTACTCAAGGAAAAATGCCAGAATCGTGAATACGAATACTCCCAAAACACATGCGATTAGAACATTCATTTTTTTTCTGGGCGATACGGGATAAAGAGAAGATGTTGGCTCCTTGACAAGCTGGGCATAATCTATCCTCGACTTTTTGTCTCCCAAAAGCCTGATCTCGCTTTGCGTGGTATTGATTTTGTTTTTGATGTTCTCAGTCTCGTTCATGATCGTGCTGATCTCGGTCATTATGATCTGCTTTTCTGTATTCATTTGGCTGATCTGGTTGTCGGTCTGCCTGATTTTTTCCCCGTTTTCCTTGCTGCTGAGGCGGAGATTTTCCTGTGTCACTTTTTCAATGCTCAACTTCTCATCGAGGGTGTTGTAGTAGCGCAGGTTCTGCTGGATCTCGTTCGAGTAAAGAAGAAGACTGACGGCCTCACTTCCTTCTTTCTTTTCAGAGATGACTTTATTAAGCTGCTTGTCCAGTTCGTCGATTCTCCCTTTGACGGATTTCATCTCCTCCATAATGCTTTCAACCCTCTGCTCCGAGATTTTGAGCTTGTTTTGGTCGGATTCGATCTCCTGTTTTATTCTGTCCTTTTCGATTTCTTTGGACTGGATGGCAAGGTCCTTTAGCTTTATCTCATTATTTTTTTTCTTTATTTCGTTCTCTTTGGTTTTTATTTCATTCTCCATATCTCTTATGGAATTCTCTTTTAGGGTTATTTGCGTATCCAGGTCTTTGGTCTCGACCTCGATTTTGCTGTCCAACTCTTTTTTAAGATGGTTGAAGAGTGACTGGAGAATAGATTTGGCCCTGGCAATGTCTTCATCTCTAATGACGATCCGGACAAGTTTCGTGTCGCGGAGGTTTTCGGCACTCAGCCTGGGAAATTTCCTTATATCAAGGTTTAGTTCTGAGGCAATCAGGCTATTATAGGATTTTTGATTGATCTGCCCGGCGATCTGTTTCGGGTCGGTAACGACAACCTCTGCAAATTCGCCCTGATCGGTTTGGACAAAGAATTTGCTGGGGAGCATGACGGCATCGACTTCCCAGACTTTGGGCAGAAGAAAGCTAACCGCCGCAGCTATGACGACGCAGAAGAAGGTGGGAATAATGATCAGCCATTTTCTTTTCCAGATAACATTGAGCAAGTCGATCAATTTGATTTCATTCTCATATTGGTCCATGTTTACCCCTTTTATCTCCGAGGTTTAAGGTCATCTGGAACACGGTTCAGGTCATCAGCCGCTGACTGAGTTAACCGGACGCTGAAGCGTATCAAGGTTGTAAATAGCCTGCAATCGCCCTCAAGAATTGTTCAAAGTCTTCGAGGTTGTTTTGAGCATACTCGAGGATTTTATTCTCATCCACTTCCCAATATCGGTGGACCAGGATATTTCGGAAGCGGGACATGTTTCTGAGCTTGAGCGAGAGCTCCTCGTTAATAATACCCGCCCTGTGCAGATGCTCGAAGCACTCGGCAAAACTCGACGGCGCCTTGTAAACTTTCTTTGCTAATATGTGCACACAGATGTTGCCGCAGGCTTCGATGGATTCGAGAAGAAGATGCTTTACGGAGAGAATATTCCGCTCGTCTCCCCAGAATTCTTTCTCGGGGAGCCCGGCATATTTCTTGACTTTTTCAATATTACTTTTAATTTCAGAGATTCGATTTTTAATTTTTTCGATATCGATCATTTCCTTCTCCCCGGCTTTTCTATTAGAGCGCCAGATCTTGGATGTACTGCAACGAGAGCTCGTAAAATGCAATATATTCCAGGGCGGCCCCTTCGAGAAGGTCGGTCCTGAGAGTTTCATCCCGGCTGAAGAGGAGGCGCCCGTTCTTGAAGACGCTGTGACGAAAGCCGAGGGGGGCGTAATTCATGATCTGGATGTCGATCTCTTGTGCCGCGAGATGAGAAAGCTCGACGGATAGCCGGAAGGAATAATCGAAGGCTTGTCTTGAGTTGACTTCCCTCGGGTTGACAAAGAGAGCAACATCAATATCACGAAAGTCTGAAAGACTCAGGAATGAGCCGTGGATATAGGCGAAAAGGATTTCGCCTCTGGCGAGGAGAGCATCTTTGATCAGATTTGTCAGAGCGTCTTTGGCTTTCTTGGTCATGGGAGCCCGGATACACGGAAACTTTTGTTAAGTCTCATTAAATCTAACAAATACCCAACGGAATGTCAAAACAAGGGCAGAGAGAATAATGATAGGTAAGCCGGAAGGCTAAATCCTGAATTGCCCCGTATCAATCCACTCTTTCTTAAGCACGGACCAGAAGTCTTCGGCCAACCCGCGCCTCAAATATTCATAAGGCAGCCAGCCATATCCCTCTTCTCCCCAATCTTTCCCCCAGGAATTCCGGACGAGGAGCGCGCCGACGGTCTTGTCTGCGCCGAACCGGTTCTTGATTTTTATCGTGTCGTCATAGCCGACGGCCACGACTGCATGACCCCCCTCGATCCTGTCCCGAGGCGAGGGAAAAGGAATTTGCCCTGAATCATTCGCCTGTTCGATCGAGCTATAAACCGTAAAGCCAAACATGGCCGGGTGCCCGGCGGCGAGATAGGTCTTGATCCTTTGCAGGACGGCTTCAGCAGCGGCTGGGGGAGGGTCGTGCCTGTAATATTTGATTGTTTTATAGTTCTGGGCGAAGGAATAACAGAAAGCCGGCGGGTCAATGTCAAAATCCTGAAGCTTGTCCATGTACGGCCAGTACTCCTCTGGCGGCACGCCGAAGAGGACCATTGCCCCTATCGTGCTCCTTAGATAAGCGCCGGTGTCGCCCTTCATCTTCATCAGGTTTCGCGTGACCTTGTAGAGGAACAGCCGGGAAGCATCGATGTGGCGGCCGAACGATTTTCTTTCGTAATATTCGATGATTCCGACTCCCGCGTGGGCCGTGCAGGAGCCGAGTCGGCCCTGGTCCTCGATAGGAGAGCACCATTCCCGCAAGTCCAGGGAGGAGGGGAGAGCCTTGTCTTTGCGGGATTTTTTGTCGGCCGGCCGGAGGAGAAGCCCCGTCGGTTTCAGGATTTCATGGACTTCAGCCGTCTCCTCGGTAAAGTCCCTGAAATCGGGATAATCAGGTAGCCAGCCGGTAGAGTAGCCGTTGATCATGTTCATCTCCCAAGAGATAAGCTACCGCCGTTAGGGGTTGAGGCATATCTTAAACAATTGCCCAAGCTCAACAATCAGGGCAAAGATTTTCAATATAAAAAATAGCAATTCGCTTCAAATAAAAGAAGGAGAAAGAGGAATGAGATAATGACCCCCTTGTCCTCCATTCCGTTCGTTCCGCCATCCCTATGATTTAAGCTCTCTCTTCACGAAATTCTATTCATACGTGCCGCGACTGTCAAGAGCAATCAAAAATCATACTGAAAGATTTCTTGAGAGAGCTGGACATGGCCGTAAAAAAAATTGAAATTCCTGATCTTGATTATCTCAGGGGGGTTGTGCTAAATTGCGGCCATAATGAGAACGGACGGGCCCGGAGGTCGGGACTCGCCGAGAACCGCGTCGTCTGCGCTCGGGGGACTCCTTATTTTTCTTTTCGCCTCCGCCTTTGCCCTCTCGCTCCCCCACGCCCGTTCAGGGCCCTCTTGCTTGGGTGAGGACGCTTCCCCGGCCACGCCGTCGGCGCAGGAGAGCCCTCCCCAAGCCCAGCTCCCTCGCACTCAGACGGAATCCGAAGGGCTGGAGGCTCCTATCACCGTTTTGGCCCGTACCTGGGAAAAGACCAAAGACAGGATCTTCGCCCAGGGAGATGTCGAGATTCACTACAAAGACCTCAAATTATTCGCCGACCAGGTCGAGATCAACACCGAGAGCAAAGACGTCGTGGCCAGCGGAAACGTCGTCATCCAGTCTCCCGACCAGGTGATCAGCGCCGACAAGGTCTTTTACAACCTGGACAGCCGTGAGCACACGCTCGAGCATGCCTACGGAATGATCCAGCCCGATATTTTCTACCGGGGGGAGACGATCCAGGGGCAAGGTCGGGACACTTTCAGCCTGACCAAAGGCCGGCTGACGTCCTGCACTCAGCCGACGCCGCGCTGGAATTTTTCCTGCTCCCGGGCCAACCTCAAAAGGAATGATTATGTCGAGATGTGGAACTTGGTTTTCCGGATCAAGAAGATCCCGGTGTTTTACATGCCCTACTTCCGTTACCCTCTGGACCGGGAGCGATCGACCGGGTTCTTGATGCCACAGATCGGCTATACCGGGATCAAGGGATTCTCGCTTAGCGGGAGCTTCTACTGGGCGATGGCCCGGAACATGGACGCCACCTTCAATGTTGATTATTATTCCCACAAGGGATTCGGCGGCGGACTGGAATACCGCTACCTGTTCAGCGGCGGGACGGGCGGAGAGGCCCGGCTTTACTATTTCTTCTTCAAGCCCAACCCCGACGGGACGAAATCCCCGAACGCCTACGCCCTGCGGCTCAACCACAACCAGCCGCTGGCCGCCGGGTTCCGCCTGGTGGCCAACGTCGACTACCAGACCTCCTTCGACTTCCTCCGGGAGTTCGACAACAACTTCAAGCGGGCGTCGATCTCCAACTACCGCTCGGAGGTGTACATCTCCCGGGCCTGGTCCTACTACAATTTCAGCCTGAGGGCCTCTCGGTTCGAGACCTATTTCCAGAAAATCGGTAATTCCATCATGACCTATTACTTGCCCCAGGTCTCCCTTAACTCCTTCAAAATCAAGCTTTTCCCGCTCCTCTATTTTTCTTTTGGTTCGTCCCTGACGAGCTGGAACTACGGCTGGCGGACCGACTTCGACAGCGGCCAGCAAAAACACTACGACAGCGTGAGTTTCAGCCCTGAGCTCAGCCTGCCGTTCTCCAAGATCCCCTGGCTGACCGTCAATTCGTCGCTGACTTCGAACTTCGTTTATTACGCCCAATCCTACGCGCCCAACACCAAGACGATCGTCACTGACCCCCTCTTGAGCTTCAACTATGTCGCTGCCGTCGAATGGACCGGCCCGGTCTTCTACAGGATCTTCCAGAACGCCGGCGGGACGACGAAGGTCAAGCATCTCATCGAGCCGTTCATCAACTATCGCTACGACAGTCCGGTCAGCGAGCCGGACCGGATCATCACGGCCTACGGCTTCTTCCGTTATCACCAGTTGACCTACGGCCTGACGAACCGTGTCCTGGTGAAGACGGACATGCCGCGGGAGGTCTTCACCTGGGGGGTGAGCCAGACCTATTATATCTCGCCCGAAGACAGCCCTCAGAGTATCTATAAATGGGAGGGTGAGGTCCCCGATCGTTCCGATATCTCAAGCTATATGCGGTTCTATCCTGGCCGCAAGTACAGCCTTGACGTCTCGACGGGATACAACACCTATTCCCGGGCTTTTTCTTACCTCCGGCTCGGGGCCAACATCAACTCTTTCGCCGACCCGTTCTTCCTTTCGGTGAGTTGGTATCGGAGCATGAACCCCTGGTACAAGGATGTCCTGGGCGACCGGCAGCAGGTCAGTATCGTCAGCCGGTTTGAGATCCCGCGGCTCCAGCTCGAAGCCTTGGGCGAATTCGACTACAATATCCAGGAACGGAAATTGCTTTACTCCGGGGTCTCCCTGGTCTATCATTACCAGTGCCTTGACTTCAAGGCGGATGTGCGCGTCTTCTACTATCGGGAGACGCCGGAGGCCCAGTATCGCTTCTCGATCGGGCTGGGCAACATCGGCAAGACGACCGATTTCATGGGAGGGCTGGGCTTTTAAGATGAAGGGTCTGATCCTCAGCGGCGGCAAAGGAACACGGCTCCGCCCTCTGACCTTCACCCAAGCCAAGCAGTTGGTCCCGGTGGCCAACAAGCCGGTGCTCTTCTACGGGATCGAGGCGCTCATCGGAGCGGGGATCCGGGAGATCGGGATCATTGTCGGCGACACCAAGAACGAGATCCGGGAGGCGGTCGGCGAGGGAAAACGATGGGGGGATGATGTCCGGATCACCTACATCGAACAGCCGGAACCCCTTGGCCTGGCCCATGCCGTGCTGATCGCAGAGGATTTCCTGGGCCTGGAGCCGTTCGTCATGTACCTCGGCGACAACATCCTCAAGAGCGGCATCGTCTCCCTGGTCGAGGAGTTCAGGCAACGGAAGCCCAACGCCTTGATTCTCTTGACACCCGTGTCCGATCCCACGATATTCGGCGTGGCCGAGCTCGAGAACGGCAAGGTCGTCCGGCTGGTGGAGAAGCCCAAGGAGCCAAAGAGCAATCTGGCTCTGGTCGGCGTCTACATGTTCGATTCCCACATCTTCGAAGCGGTCAGGGCGATCAAGCCCTCCTGGCGGAACGAGCTCGAGATCACCGACGCCATCCAGTTTCTCGTCGACTGCGGTTATGAGGTCCAGCCTCACCTGGTTTCAGGCTGGTGGAAGGATACGGGGAAGATCGAGGATATCCTCGAGGCCAACCGGCTCATCCTTGAGACCATCAGCGGGTCGGTCGAGGGAGCGCTGGACGAAGCCACTCGGGTCAGCGGCGAGGTGGTGATCGAAAAGGGCGCCGCGGTGCGGTCGAGCACCATCCGGGGCCCGGCCATCATCGGCGCCGGGACCGAGATCGTCGATTCCTACATCGGCCCGTTCACCTCCATCCAGAAGAACTGCCGGATCACCAGAACCGAGATCGAACACAGCATCGTCCTCGAGGGCAGTGAGATCGCCGATGTCGGGAGCCGAATCGACGAAAGCTTGATTGGTCGGGAGGTGCGTATCTATAAATGCCCGCCCAAGCCCTTGGCATACCGGTTCATGGTCGGGGATAAAAGCGAGATCGGGTTGAAATAAGGAGATCGGCATGATTGACGGCGTGAAGGTCAAAAAACTGCGAGTCATCCCCGATGAGCGCGGACGACTGATGGAAATCCTCCGCCGGGACGACGATCTCTTCCAGGAGTTCGGCCAGGTGTACATGACGACGACCTACCCGGGGGTAGTCAAGGCGTGGCACAAGCACGAGAAGCAGGCCGACAACATCGCCTGTGTCGCCGGGATGATCAAGATGGCCCTCTATGACGGTCGGCCCGGTTCGCCGACCCATCAAGAGGTCAACGAGTTCTATCTCGGCGTCCACAACCCGGTGCTCCTCCAGGTGCCGGCGGGCGTCTATCACGGCTGGACGTGCGTCAGCCAGGAGGAGGCGGTCATCGTCAACATTCCGACCGAAGTATACGACTATGGGACGCCCGACGAACAGCGCCTCGATCCCCATGACAACGACATACCTTATGTCTGGAAGAGAAAAGACGGGTAGGTGGATGTCTCGTAGTTGTCTTTCATTAAATACCGCCCGGTGTCGCCTGATGAATATGACAACTGATTTATGAGACGCTGCACTATTATTAACGCAATTATTTATGTTACGTAGTCATTGCGAGGAGCGAAGTGACGAAGCAATCTCCATCCGATAGGCAGAGATTGTTTCGCTCCCGGTGGTCGCCCGCAATGACAACGGGAAATATGTATGCGAGATTGCTTCGGCTTCGCCTCGCAATGACACCGTGAGGGAGCGATGAACGAAGAAAGACGGATCGACGGCAAGGCGCTTCTCATCACCGGCGGGGCCGGGTTCATCGGCAGCAATTTCATCCATTACCTCCTCAAGAAATACCCGCGAGCGAAAATCATCAACTTGGACAAGCTCACCTACGCCGGCAACCTCGACAACCTCAAGGACGTGGAGAAAGATCCCCGCTACGAGTTCGTCCGCGGCGACATCCGGGACGGGGAGGTCGTCCGGGAAATTTTGGCGCGGGTCCAGGGCGTTGTCCATTTCGCCGCCGAAACGCACGTCGACCGCTCCATCCTCGACGCCGGCGAATTCGTCCTGACCGATGTCTACGGGACCTTCGTCCTCCTCGATTCCCTGAAGGCGGCGCCCCAGGTCGAGTTCTTCCTCCATGTCTCCACGGATGAAGTCTACGGCAGCCGCGATCAGGGATTCTTCAAGGAGGATGACCCGCTTCATCCTTCCTCTCCCTATGCCGCCAGCAAGACGGGGGCCGACCGCCTCGCCTACGCCTACCACGTCACCCATGAACTTCCCGTCATCATCGCCCGGCCGAGCAACAACTTCGGGCCCTATCAATACCCGGAGAAGTTCATCCCGCTGTTTGCCACCCATGCTATCGAAGGCCAGCCCCTTCCTCTTTACGGCAAAGGGACCAATGTCCGCGATTGGCTGTATGTCGAGGACTGCTGCCGGGCAGTGGAATTCCTGATGGGCCGGGGCAAAATCGGCGAGGTCTACAACATCGGCGCCGGAAACGAGGTTCGCAACATCGACGTGGCAGAGAAAATCTGCGACCTGCTGGACAAGCCCCGCGACCTGATCAAGTTCGTGCCCGACCGCCTCGGCCACGATCGCCGCTATGCCCTCGACTGCACCAAGGTCCGTGCCCTCGGCTGGAAGCCCGAGGCAAAGTTCGATGAGGCGCTCGCTTCCACCGTCCGCTGGTATCGCGATCGCGAGGCCTGGTGGCGCAAAATCAAAGACCGCAGCCGCGACTTCAAGACTTTTTATGATACCTACTATAAAGATAAAAAGTAGGCAATTTTACCTGCCGTGATCATAGTCCGGGCTGTCATTGAGTGCGAATGATCCAGAGATGTCTTTACGAGCGGAGCGAGGCCATCTCCCCCCTGTCATTGCGAGCGTGAATGATACAGTGATGTTTTTGTGAGTGCGAATGATCCAGAGATGTCCTTACGAGCGGAGCGAGGCCATCTCCCCCCTGTCATTGATTATATGAAAGCGCTACAGTTCTCCGGAAAGAAAGGCTATAAGAGGGACGAGGAGGTACTGAGCGCAAATGATACGTATTGGCTGTGACGCCCATAAGAGGTATTCTATGTTTGCCGG
>JBAQGA010000154.1:0-44691 GCA_049287565.1 Candidatus Aminicenantales bacterium | reverse complement strand
CGCTCACTCCTCATACGGGTTTCTCACGCCGCTGCCCCAAACCTTGCAGAACTAGAGTGACACCTACCTTAATTCCAAATGTCCTGCCTAAGGATCCACCAGTTTTTTCCCCGTTATTCCCAGCCATAGAAGAGACGGGTGGCATGGCGCCGGTCCTCGCCCGCCCGCAGCGGAATGGTGGCGGGTGGGTGGGTCTTAAGCGAGGACGGACGGGGACGCGCCATGACAGGACCCGTCCTTTCTATAAATAGCTTTCTCTCCAAATTTCGAAAACGAGCAGGGCCCAGAGCTGGTGGCTGAAATTCCTCCGGCCGGACAGATGGGCGGCGATCATATTCTGGACGGGCTCTGGATCAAAAAAGCCGCTATCCCTGATCCGTCTCTCGCTCAGATTGTCCAGCATCAGCTCGCGCAGCTCCTGCCTCAGCCAATGTTTGATCGGGATGCTGAAGCCCTCCTTGGGCCGGTAGATGTTTTCAGCCGGGAGGAGGCGCTCCATTGTCTTTTTGAAGATCCATTTGGTGGTCAGGCCGTGGAGCTTAAGCCGTCCATCTAGCCCGAAGACGAATTCGATGAGCTTGTGATCGAGAAGAGGTTCCCTGGCCTCAAGGGAAGTAGCCATGCTCATCCTGTCCACCTTGACCATGATGTCGTCGGCCAAGTAGGTCTTGAGGTCGAGGTAGAGCTCAGCCGTCGTCCGGTCGAAGGACGGGAGCTTCTCGAAGACCTCCCGGAAAGGCGAGATGTCGTGGACTTCTTTGACTCCGCCCAATTGTTCCTGGAAATCGGCTGAATAAAGCCGGGTCTTGTCTTTTCGGGAGAGAAACATCATCCAGCGCAGATGCCTGTTCTCGGAGGCGTGTTCAAAACCCTGCAGGAACCGCTGCAGTTTGTTCCAAGCGCCCTTTTTCTTGGCCGCGGGCGGCAGGCGGATGATGAGAGGAGACGCCAGGCTCCCCGCCAGCCGGACCGGCGGCCAGGAAGCGATCTTCTGGGCCTGGTAGTGCTCATACCCCCCGAAGACCTCATCGCCCCCGTCACCGGACAGGATGACCTTGACGTGCGGCCGGGCCATCTTGGAGACAAGGTAGGTCGGAAAGATCGAAAAATCGCCGAATGGCTCGTCGAGATGATGGATAAGTTTTTCGGTGAGCTCCAGCGCCCGGGGCTCGATGGTAAACTCCTCGTGCTCGGTGTCGAACTTCTCCGCGGTCCGCCGTGCATAAGGCAGCTCGTTATAAGAACTCTCTTCGAACCCGATGGAGAAGGTCTTGAGCGGCGAGGCCCCGAGCTCCCGCATCAGCCCGACGATCGTCGAGGAATCGATGCCCCCGCTCAGGAAAGCGCCCAGCGGAACGTCACTGACCAATCGCAGCCTGACGGATTCCTTGAGCAAGGCGTAGAGCTCATCCATGATCTCGGGAAGGCGGAGCTTCGAAGGATCGCCCTCCGGCTCCACAGCGCCCTTGATATCCCAGTACTTTTTGACCTCGATCCGGCCGTCCTTGTAGGCGAGGATATGTCCGGCCGGGAGCTTGTTAATTCCCTGGAAGATGCTCAATGGCGCGGGAACATATTCCAGCGTCAGGAAGAAGTCGAGCGCCCGCGGCTCGACTTCCCGTCTGACCCGCGGGTGGACGAGGATAGCCTTGAGTTCGGAGCCGAAGACGAGCGTCCCGTCGTCGAGAAGGGAGTAGTAAAGAGGCTTGATCCCGAGCCGGTCGCGCACCAGGAGAAGTCGTCGTTCCTTTTCGTCCCAGAGGGCGAAGGCGAACATGCCGCGGAGCCGGTGGACGAACTCCTCCCCCCACTCTTCGTAACTATGGATGATGGTTTCGGTGTCGGTCCGGGTCGAAAATTTATGACGGCGTGAGATGAGCTCCTGCCGAAGCTCCGGGAAGTTATAAACCTCACCGTTATGGGCGACCCAGATGGATTCGTCTTCGTTGGCGAGCGGCTGGTGGCCGCCTTCGAGGTCGATGATGCTCAACCTTCGGGCGCCCAGGCCGACCGTCTTGGCGGCGTAAAAGCCTTCGTCGTCCGGGCCCCGATGGACGATAGTCCGGCACATCGCTTCAAGCAGGGATCGATCGACCGGCTCGGCTGAGGCCGGGGTGGCGATTCCGCAGATGCCGCACATTATTCCTTGGGGACGAGCTCGAGCTCGAAGAAAACGCCCAGGTACCTCCGCTCCAGGCTGGCCGGGTCCTCGTAGTAGGGGATGGCGCCCTTGGCCGCCTTGATCTTCATTCGGTAATGGTAACGCTCCTCCATCTTAAAGCCGTTCCCGACAGGGAAGCGCAGGGTTCCCCACTGCTTGGACTGGAGGACGATCTTCTGCTTCTGGCCTTCCACTTTCACGGTGATCTTGTTGTTGCTCCGGGGGTTGTTAAGGAGCCGCACTCCGATCTCCCGGAGCGGATAATAGGTCTTGAGGATGAACTCGCAAGTCTTGTCCCCGCGGGTCCAGATGCCGGCGGGCTCGAGCTTGGGGCAAAAGTTGTCATCCAGGAAATGGAGGAATTCCCTCTGGGGATGGGGCTTGTCGGGCCAGATGCTGACCCGGAAAGCATCCGGATTGGTGTTGGTGGGGAATTGATTGACCTGGGTCATTTCCAGGGGCAGGGCCTTGATCGGGAACTTCTTGGCGTGGGTGGCGGGCTGGGCCGATGACCGGAAGGGGCTGACTAGAATCTGGGAGATGAACACGGCCGCGACCACCCAGATCAGGACCACTTGCCGCCAGCTCTTTTTAACGCTCGGCAGGAAGAGGAACAGGGGATAGATGTTGAGGAAATACCGGTTGGCCAGCGACCCTCCTCCGCCGCCGTAAAACTCGGGCGTGAGGACGATGTAGATGAGAATTCCGCCGGCCAGGGCCATAAGGATCAGCCAGTCGCAGACCCGGCGCTGCGAGCGGAAAAATAGGAACAAAGCCAGCACAGCCGGGAAAAAATACCAGGCGATTCCCGTGAATCGGCCGAAGAAATAGTAGAAAATGTTGAAGAAGATGAACTTGGGGGGGATGAGAAAGCGCTGGAAGTAATTCTCCGAGGTCATGGTGCTCCCCAGGGAGTCGAAGGTCGAATTGTCCTTCTCGAGTGGGAAGCTGCCGATAAAGGTTTTCCTCTCACCTCCCTGGTAGTTCCAGTCCGAGGTGAGGAGGTAGTTGGCTCCGAAGAGAAGTCCGATGGCCAGGCTGAAAACGACCACCAGGACGAGCGCCTTGAAAAATTTCTTCTCATAAAGGGCGAAGAGGACGAGCGGTCCCAACAGAACGATGTTGGGCGGTTTGGAAAAGACCGCCAGACCGACGAGACCGGCCGCCAAATAGTCCGTCCCCGGCGAGAGGAGGAAGGACCGGGACGCTCCGGCCGAGGGAACGGCGGCCGGGACTTCACGTCGTTTGATTTTGTAAATCCAGAGGAAAACGATGATGAAAACAAGACAGAAGTTGAAAAAATCCGGGGAGATCCAGAGGTAATATACGCCCGCCACGGAGCCGAAGAGGAAGGTCAGGAGGTAGGAGATCGAAGTGAGCGGCGAGTTGGCCAGGGAGAAATAGGAATACCCTAGCAGCATGACGATGAGCAGAAGGAACGAGTGGAAGACCAGGAAGCCGTTGTACCCGAACACCCGGACGAAAGGAGCGGCGAACAGCGAATAAGCCCATGATTTGGCATAGAAGATCTTGTCGTTCCGGGCCTTTTTCAGGAAGATGCCCTGCGGCCCGGCCATGAAATCGTGGTAGTACCGGATCAGGTCCTTCTTGGTGTATTCCAGGTCGAGGTCATAGGCGATGCTCTGGGTGAGGGCATAATAAACCGCCTGGTCGGCGAAGAGAAAATGCTGGTCGATGACCGGAAGATTGAGGAAAAGAGAAAACCCGAGGAAGAAAAGGAAGACAATCAGGATGATGGTCTGGGCGGCTTTTTTCTGGGGGATATTCTCCGCAAGCATGTGCCGAACCTGTCCCTAGTGAATATCACAGTCCTGGGCAAAATTCAACGAACGCTATCTCTTGAAAAGACTGAGGTAGGCGTTGATAATCCGGTCGCCCCAGACCAGTGCGAAAAATGCGGCTGGCGCCAGGAACGTCCCGAAGGGAAGGGCGAACTGGAGGTCTTTCTTCCGGAAAGACAACAGGAAAAGGCCCACCAGCGCTCCGGCGAGCGAACCCACGAGAAGCGTGAAGAACGCCTTCATCCAGCCCAGATAGGCGCCGACAAGGAGCATAATGGTCACGTCGCCCATACCCAGGCCTTCTTTCTTCCTCAGCAGGAGGTAGGCCGCATAGATGACGAGCAGGAAGCCGGCGCCGACGACCGCGCCGACCAGGGCCTGCCGCAGAGTCATGTCGGAACGAAAGCCGGAGTAGAGTAGAGCCAGGGCCAGGCCCGGCAGGGTGATCTCATCGGGGAGGATCTGGTGGTAGAGGTCGATAAAACAGAGGGCGATTAGGGCGCTGGCGAAGAGGACCGAGGCGAAGAAGGGCACGCTCAGAGAAAACCGTGCGTAGAGAAGAAGGAAGCAGACCGGCGTGAGGAGCTCGACGATCGGGTAGGCGACCGAGATCTTCAGGCCGCAGGCGCGGCATTTACCCCGGAGCAGGAGGTAGGAAAGGACGGGGACGTTGTCATAGGCCTTGATGCGCGTCCCGCATTGCGGACAGGTAGACGGAGGCCACATCAGACTCAGCCCCCGCGGAAGCCGAAAGATGACGACGTTGAGGAAACTTCCCCAGACCAGACCGAAGAGGATGATGACTATCTTTTCCACCAGATGCTCGGAGGCATGATCTCGCCTGTCTTAGGATTGTAGATGTATTCCTTGCCGTCCAGGTCCTGGGGGAGCGCCGAGACGATCCCGAAGCGGACGAGCTCGTCCAGCTCGACGGGCAGCCGCTGGTATCGCTCCCTGAACCGCCGGACCGCTTCCTTAAGGAGGTTCGTGTCCGCCGCGGTTTTCACCTGGTAAAGATGCTTTCCGGCGATCTTCTTGGTGCGCTCGTCCGTGGCCGTGTTGTAGACCTCGAGCCAGGTCTTCCAGGATTCCTCGAGGTCCATCACCTTGAAGCCCGCCGCCGCGTAGAGCCTCTTGGTGATCTCCGGTGCGCCCGGGATGTTCATCGTCTTTTCATAGTATTTCCGGGCCGTCTCATAGTCTCCCGCCCGTTGGGCGTAGTGCCCCGCCTCGAACGAGAAGATCCACTGGTCGGGGTTCTTGGCCAGCCCCAGGTCCAGTATCTTATAGGCGAGCCGGAGGTCCTTGGCTTCGTTGACGGCGATCAAGGCGCCGATCTCGTAGGGGTCGGCATAGCGGGGATCGAGCTCGGCGATGATGGAGAAGATGTGCTCCAGGTTCTGGAAGCGGTCGACGATCGTATAGGTCGTGTAATATTGGATGGCCCAGATATAGATGAGGTCGGCGACGGGCGAAGAATAGCCGAAGGTGGCGTATTTCAGGTATTTGCCTGATGGGATATAGATGATCGAGGCACCGGGGATCTTTTTCCGGGGGATCCGTTCGACGGCCAGCTTGAGAGAGACGATTCCGGCGCAGAGGAGGAACAGCAGCGCGACCAGGACGAGAGAGGCTGACCCTCTTCTTAGGCCGGACGGTCTGGTCATCGGATTCAGACGAAATCCCTCTTATTGAAGATCAGCACGGCCAGGGCCAGGATGAAGAGCGTGTACACCAGTCCGTAGACGGCGGAATAAAGGTAAAACCTGGGGTCGATGGCCAGGCCGTGGACGATCTCAGTTTTGAAGTTGAAATTCTCGAGGTCGGGAAGGATGACGGAGAGCCCGCGAAGCAAGATCCTGGACGTTCCCGGTCGGGTTTTCTGAATGAGCGTTTCGAGCCCCCAGGAGAGATGCCCGATAAGATAGAAGGAGAGCGAGAAGATCGAGCTCAGGATAGGAGTGGAAAAACAGGAGAAGAGGATGGCCACGGCCGTGATCAAGACGAGCTCGATGAATATAAACAGGATGGCCAGGAGCATCGATCCCTCCAGCCGCCCCGTATGGAGGAGGACGATGACCAGGAAGATCAGGCTCATGGCCAGGATCATAACGAATAGGGTGAGGACCAGCCCGAAGAACTTGCCAAGCAGGAACTGCCAGCGCTGGATGGGCTTGGAGAGCAGCGTGTAGATCGTCTTCTTGTCGATCTCCTTATAAACCAGGCCGGTGCCGATCATGATGGCCATGAGCACGCCGAAGAGCGAGATCGAGGCCAGTCCGACGTCCTTGATGATCTTAACCCGGTCGCCCACGGTGAGCACGGCCAGGAGACGCGAAAAAACCAGGGCCACGGCGGCAAAAAAGAAGAGCAGGTAAAGGATCCGGTCCCGGATGGCCTCCTTGAAGGTATTCAGGGCGATGGCTCTGATCTTCATCCTTGTTTTACCATCTCCACAAAGATGTCCTCGAGGGTCTCGGTCCGGGGGATGAGGGAATGGATCTTGCCCTTCTGTTCATGGACGAGCGCCACCAGATTCTCGATGGTCTCCTCCTGGAAGACTTTGAGCAGGATCCTGTCGCCGTGCGTCGAGACCGGCTCTCCCAGGTCGACGAGGGAGGCCGGGTCGATCCCGGACAGGGTGATCTCGGTGAACAGGACCTTCTCCGAAATCAGGTCCCGGAGGCTGCCCTGGCTGATGACCCGACCGCCGACGATGATGGCCACGCGGTCGCAAATCATCTCGATATCCTGGAGGATATGGGAGCAAAGAAAGATCGTCTTGCCTTCCTGTTTCAGCCGGACGATGATGTCCCGGAGCTCCTTCCGGCCCAGCGGGTCCAGCCCGCCCAGCGGTTCATCGAGAAAGAGGAGCGTGGGGTCGTTGATCAGGGCCTGGGCCAGCCCGACCCTCTGGAGCATGCCCCGGGAGAACTTGCGGAGCTGGAGGTCGCGGGCCTTTTCCATCCCAACCAGGCGGAGCAAGCTTGCGATTTTGTCTTCCTTGTCCCTTTTTTTCAGGCCGAACAGCCGGGCGTAAAAGTCGAGGAACTCGGCTCCCGTGAGGTAATCGTAGAAGTAGGGATTCTCCGGCAGGAAGCCGAGATGCTCTTTCCCCTTCATGGAAAGGTGGGGATAGCCGAAGATCTCGATTTTCCCCCGGTCTGGGAAGATCAGGCCCAGGATGCATTTCAGGGTCGTGGTCTTGCCGGCGCCATTGGGCCCGAGGTAGCCGAAGATCTCCCCGCCCATAACAGAGAAGGAAATACCCCTGAGGATTTCCCGCTTTTTAGGGATGAACCCGGGCGTGAAGGCTTTCGCCAGGTTATCGACCTCGAGGACCATCGTCATGGGATTTCCAGATAATTATATGGAATTAGATGGCAAAAAGAAAGATAGCCATCCTTTTCAGCTGGATGAATTAAGTCACATATAACTTAATTCCTGGATAGATTTTTGGCTGAATTAAGTTAGGTGTCACCTTAATTAGGCGATATGGCTCGTTGATCACGGAGCCGACGCTGAAGCTCATGCGCGACCGCGGAGTCTTCTTCGTCCCGACACTCAGCCCTTTTAGGATGGACCTTTCCCCGAGCGCTCCGCCCGAAGTCCAGTCGATCCGGCCGAGAATACTGAGGATGCTGGAAAACGGCCGCCAGGCGGTTTTAACGGCGAGACGTCTTGGAGTCCCCGTTGTCGCTGGTGCCGACACGGGTTATGACGAAGGCGAAACCACCGTTATCGACGAAATCATCGAACTGGCCGCTGCAGGGCTTTCGAACCTGGAGGCAATCCAGTCGGCCACCGTAATCGCGGCGGACTGCTTGAAAATCTCGACCGCCAAGGGCACGCTCAAGCCGGGCATGGACGCCGATCTGGTCGCCTACGCTGACAATCCGGTCAAGAATCTAACCGCCCTTCGCAATCCCGTCCTGATCATCAACGGGGGGAAAGTCTTCCTGAACAAACTGCCGGGCAAGTAGATTGATTCGTTGTCAAGACAACGTCTTCGGGAGTGCATTTATTTCACTTCGGAAGGCACCTGCGGCATGGAGATCAATGCGGCGTACTCGACCCAGCCCCGCTCTTTCACGAGACGCTGCTCGAAGAGCGCGTTCTGGACATGAGCCCGGGATACCTTCGTGGCAGGCCAAGTGAACGAGCGAATCGATGTCTTGGGGCAGGTCTGTATTGAGCTGGATCACGCTATGGCCGTTGCCTTTGTACCAATTGTAAGCAACCCAAGGCTCGTTCCTGACGAACTCGACGGCGAACGACTCATTCTCGGGTAGGGCGATGTGCTGCCGGGTTCTTCTGCGCGCTTCTTCGATCACAGTGGTGAAGACAGCCGCAACCTTGTCCTTCGGAACGATGATATCCTCGCGCAAGCGCTCGAGCCGACCCCCGAGCGACCCTTCGCCGGCAGGCAGGAGCGAATCGAGACGGGCGAGCGTGGCCTTGATATCGCTCTCATTGTAGGGCGGCGCGACGATATCATAGAGCGCTTTCGTTTCCTCCGTGAAGGTATAACGGACGCCTTACAGCATGCGCGTCCTGGCCGCCAGCGACTCGAGCTGCTTGGTGAGAAACGTCCGTCTGAGCCGGATGACGTCCTCGCGGCCAGAGATGTCCAGCTTCTCCAACTCGGCGATAAGGGACCTGGCTTCCCGTTCGATGGTCGCGAGCCGCTTCTTTTCCTCCTTCGCTTTTATCCGCCATGCTTCCGGCCCTAAGTAAGCGTCAACGTATATGGGATCGTGCTCCCCAACGGCCAGCACCAGCTTTACGTAGCGCTCGGCCATCTCATTCATAGCGGTCTCGATCTTGTCATGGGACGTGGTCTCGTCCGCTTTTGCCTCGGTCCGCCAGGATGAGATAACAAACATCCATATTGCCAAAAAAGCCGTGATCAAACCGATCCGATTGGAAACATGCCGCATTCTGCATTATTTAATTAGCTCCTCCAAACGCGCTCGGCAACGGGAACAGAACGACGCACTCTTCCTGTCCGTGTCCAATCTGTGTCTTTCCCAAAATTAAGAAATCCCGACAAAACCCCCTGCCCGCTCTATTCGGTCGCATTCTTTGTTCTTCGGGTTATTGATTAAAACCCATTTTTTTCAGCAGTTCTTTGTATCTCGGGTCCGAGCGCAGATTATCAATCCAGTGATCGACTTTGATGATACACATTTGACCGGCATGCTCGTCGTACGCTTTGGCGAGCCATTCGAAAGCTTTGTCTTTTTCCCCCAGACCGGCATAGACTCCCGCGATAACAAAGGCGTCGACATAGCGTTTTGCTCTCAAATCCAGCATGCGGTTCAAAAAAGTCCGGGCTTTCTCTTGCTGTCCCAAGACCGCATAGATCCATCCCAAGTTTGATAGGATTCCTGTATCATCCGGTGTAGGCAGGGCCGACAGCAATTTATCGGCCTGGGCAAGGGCTTCATGGGGCATTCCCTTAAGGGCATAAATCATGGCGATCGTAAATTGGGCGTTTAAGTTGTTCGAATCCAATTCCAGCGCCTTTTTGATCTGGACTAGGGCTTCATCAAAACGGCCCGCCCAGTAGTAAGCGAACCCCAGATAGAGATAGGTTTGAGGCCCGGTAGGATCAAGCTCGACCGCGCGTTTGAATCCGGCGATGGCTTCGTCAAGCCGGCCCGTTTCCGCTAAAAACATCGAGTAAAGAACATAGACATCTGCGCTGCCGGGGCTGAGCGTGAGAGCGCGCTTAAACTCTATCTGCGCGCCGGCCGGGTCCCAATCGGCAACCATCTTGAGATAG
This sequence comes from Candidatus Aminicenantales bacterium, assembly GCA_049287565.1. Classification (GTDB taxonomy): domain Bacteria; phylum Acidobacteriota; class Aminicenantia; order Aminicenantales; family UBA8522; genus UBA8522. The sequence goes on along the minus strand of JBAQGA010000154.1, from coordinate 34,940 downwards.
CCAAGAGAGGCGTGGGCTTCCCCGAGCCCGTCATCGAGGTCAAGGGCTTTTGTCAAGGCCTCTTCCGCCTTCGGATAGCTGTCCTTGGGGGCAAGATATCCGAAAACGCAAAGAACTTCATAGCAGCCAGCCTTTAACACATAGGCCAAAGCGAATTTCGGATCCTTGGCCAGCGCCTGATCGCTGTAGCTTATCGCTCTGTAAAACTCGTCTTCGACGACCGCCTTATAAAAGAGATAGCGTCCGAGTAAGTAGAGATTGTAAGCTTCAAGATTCTCGGTCGAACGCTTCACCAATCTCGCTTTTTCATCACTCAAGAGCGTGAGCTTAAGTTTATCTGCGATGGTGAGGGCAATTTCATCCCAAATATTGAATACGTCTTTAAGCTCCCGGTTGTACGTGTCCGACCAAAGATCAAAACCGTCAGAGACGTTTATGAGTTGGGCCGTGACGCGAAGCTGGTTGTCAATTTTCCGGATGCTTCCCTCGAGCACCGTCTGCACATTGAGCTTCCTGCCGATTTCCCGAATATCCTCGGCTTTTCCCTTGAAGGTGAAAACAGATGTCCTGGCCGGAACCTTGAGCCCTTTGATATTGCTCAGCCGGTTGATCAACTCTTCGGTCATCCCGTCACAGAAATATTCCTGGTCTTTCTGGGGGCTCAAATCTTCAAAAGGCAAGACAGCAACCGACGGCACGCCCATCGGCCCGGCAGCACGCTTTCCAGGCAAAACACGCCAGAGAACCAGACCGATCATGACGAGGGCGACAGCAGTCAAGCTCGGCACAAAGAGTCTTTTCAGACGAAACGGCCGTGCTTTTTCCCCTGACAGTCCGGCCTTTCCTGTGGGCACAGTCCTCTCTGCGGTGATAACGTCGCGTTCTATTTTCTCGAGTTCGGCGGCAACTGCCGTGGCGCTTTGAAATCTCTTCTCCTTATCTTTTTCGAGGCAGCGGAGGATCAGGCGACTCAGCTCCTCGGGAAGCTGGGCGTTCAGCTTGCGGGGGTCCTCCGGGATCTCACTCTTGTGTTTGAGGGCGATGCTAAGCGGTGTTTCACCCTCGAAGGGCACCTGGCCTGTGACCATTTTATAGAGAATGATCCCGAGCGCATAGATATCGGACCGCTCGTCCGCCTCCTTCCCTTCCGCCTGCTCGGGGCTCATGTATTCGGGAGTCCCGATCATCGCCCCGGCTCCTGTGATGCCTCTCCCTTTGAGCGACCGGGCAATCCCAAAATCCATGATCTTGGCATTGCCCTCTTGATCGATCATGATATTGCCCGGCTTGAGGTCCCGATGGACAACACCCAGTCGATGAGCCTCGGACAGGCCCTCACAAACCTGTTTGGCTATGGAAACGGCCGTACCTGTATCCAGCCGTCTTGACCTTCGGAGGAAACTTCCTAAATCTTCCCCGGATACATATTCCATTGTTATGAAGTAGGTTTCCGCTTCCCTTCCAAGGTCATACATACGGCAGATATTCCGATGAGAGATTTCCCTGGCGATTTTCAGTTCATTCCTGAATCGTTCGATGGTGTTCCTATCCGCTGCGATTTCGGGTCTGACGAGTTTCAGGGCCACCTTAACGTTGACCTCTCTGTCAAACGCCTTATAAACCCTACCCATGCCTCCCTGGCCCAGCTCTTCGATGATCTGGTAGCGTCCGGCAAAGGTCGAGCCTGTCGTCAGTTCGCGGACGGGTGCCATGAGCGTTTCGGGAAACTCTATTTTGATATCTTTGAAAGGAGGCAGGGGGGTCCCGCAGTCGCCGCAGTACTGCTTCGTATCAGGATTCTCGGCCTGGCATTTCGGGCACTTGATGGCCATTGCTTGCCCCTTTTTATTTCATGTGCTTAAAGAGTAGCAAAACAGGAGTCATGGAGTCAAACGCAAATTGATTTTCCCTATATTTTTTGATAATCTGCTTTCATACTCGGAGAGCATGGTCATCCATGGCCTCGAAAATCCTCACCAAAGGCAGCCTCGTCGCCGGAAAATACCGGATCGACGAACTCATGGGTCGAGGCGGGATGGGGGTCGTCTATAAGGCCGAAGACACTAAGCTCAGGCGTGTCGTCGCCTTGAAGTTCCTGCCTGAAGAGTTGGCCCATGACCACCAGGCTGTCGAGCGATTCCAGCGGGAAGCCCGGACCGCTTCCGCCCTGAATCATCCCCATATCTGCACCATCTACGACATCGATGAGCACGAGGGGCAGCACTTCCTGGCCCTCGAGTTTCTCGAGGGGACGACGCTCCGCGAGTATTTACTGGCCAAGCGGCTCGACATCAGCCAAATCATCGACCTCGGGATCCAGATCGTGAGCGGGCTTGAGGCCGCTCACGCCAAGGGCATCATCCACCGGGACATCAAACCGGGCAATATTTTCGTGACGGATTCCGGCCAGGCCAAGATATTGGATTTCGGACTGGCCAAACTCCTGCCGGAACGCGGGCCGCAAGCCGTAGAGAAGGTCGCCGCGGGAATGCCAACCATGACCGCCGAGGAACAGCTGACGAGTCCCGGTGCGGCGGTGGGTACAGTGGCTTACATGTCGCCGGAGCAGGCCCTAGGGCAGGAATTGGATACCCGGACCGACCTGTTCTCTTTCGGCGTCGTGCTCTACGAGATGGCGACTGGAGTTTTGCCTTTCCGGGGGACGACGTCGGCGGCGACCTTCAACGCCATTCTGAATTCTGCGCCTACGGCGCCGGTCCGCATCAATCCCGACCTGCCCGGTGACCTGGAGCGCATCATCAACAAGGCTCTGGAGAAAGACCGCAGGCTCCGTTACCAGACCGCGTCCGATCTCCGGGCGGACCTCGAGCGCCTCAAGCGCGACTCGGATTCCGGGCGGGCCGCTGCTGTCCCGGCGACCGGTCAAATGAAGCCCAAAAGATTCCACCGGTGGTTGGGGGCCACCGCGGTGCTCCTTGTCATCTTGGCCGCAGGCATCACAGCATACAAGTTGTTTGTGGTGAAGAAAGTACCTGCCATTCCCTTTCAGGCGGTGACTTCATCGTGCAAGCTAACGACTCACGGCAAAGTCGGCGCCGCGGCCATTTCGCCGGATGCAATTTATGTGGCGTATTCCGTCATCGATTCCGGCGGGCAGAGCATCCTCATGAGACAGATTGCGACCGCCGTGGACCGGACAATCGTCGAGCCCGTTGAGGCCAGCTATCTAGGGCTGGCCTTTTCTCACGACGGCAATTACCTCTATTACGTCAGAATGGCCAAGGACGCGGTGGAACCGGCTCTCTACCGGGTGTCTGTGCTGGGGGGCGATTCGACGAAATTGATTGATGTTATCGAGAGCCCTGTCACTCAGTCTCCTGACGGGAAGCGGTTGGCTTTTATGCGCTATGATTCCCGCCAGCAGGAGGCGGCTTTGATCATCGCCGATGCCGACGGCAGCCATCAGAAAAAACTCATCGCCCGCAAGTTCTCCGAAGTGCGCCTGGAAAGTAACCCTGCCTGGTCCCCGGACGGGAAAGTCATCGTTATTGGAGTCGACAATATCAGCGAGCACGGGAAGGGGCCCTGCGGCCTCGCCGAGGTGCAGGTCGAAGGTGGGGCCATGAAGGAGATGAGCCCACAGCGATGGGGGGCCATCGATCAAATCGTCTGGCTGGGAGACGGCAGCGGTTTCCTGATGCCCGCGGCGGATCAATCGACGGGCTGGTTCTACCAGATCTGGCTCGTTTCCTATCCCGGCGGCCAAGCGCGAAAGGTCACCAATGATCCGAACAACTATCAGGGGATAAGTCTGAGCCGCGATTCCGGTGTTCTGCTCACCGTCCAATCGGACTGGCTCTCTAACATTTGGATAGCGCGCGATGGCGATTCGAACCGGGCCGCACCGATCACCACCGGCAAATATGATGGCATGGCGGGGGTCGCCTGGGCGAGCGGCGGCAAGATTGTCTACGGAACGCGGGATTGGGATATCTGGGTCATGGACGAGGACGGAAGCCATCAAAGGCTGCTTACGGTCGATGAGCACAGCAACCGGTGGCCCGACGTTTCGCCAGATGGCCGCATCATCTTCTTTAACTCCTGGCGCAACGGCGATGATAATATCTGGCGGATGGGCATCGACGGCAGCGACGTCAAGCGCCTCACCGACGGCACCGGCGATGCCTGGCCGAGCTGCTCGCCTGACGGGAAATGGGTGTATTACCAATATTTATCGGCGGGAAAGTATGTGATCGGAAAAATCAGCCCTGAAGGGGGCGCTCTTGTCCCATGGACGGGCAGACTTTCGGGAAAACCCGCCATCTCGCCGGATGGAAAACTCATCGCCGGCTACTATTGGGACGCCGCCGCTTCCCGGGATGTCCTGAATGTCACTTCCATAGACGGCGGGGAGCCGATAAAGACATTCGTCCTGCCTCCCACGGATTATTATGTATTCAAGGTGCGCTGGACACCCGACGGGAAGTCTCTCATCTACTCCGGACAAGGAACGGGCGAAAACATCTGGATCCAGCCTCTGGCGGGCGGTCCGGCGAGACAGGTAACTCATTTTACGACAGATCACATCTGGGGTTTTGACTGGACGCCGGACAACCGCCTGGTCCTGGCCCGCGGTCCCGTGAATCAGGATATTGTTCTGATCAGCAATCGCCAATCGCGCTAGAGCTTTAGAGCTTCAACCGTCGGACTTCCTTCAACTGAGCCATGCGAGTACAGGCGATCCAGCGGCCGTCGGGGGATACCTGCGGATGCATCAGGTTGGCGGAGTCATCGGTCAGCTGCCGGGGCGCCCCGCCCGAGCGCGGAACGGCGAAGATCTGCATTCGATCGCCGGCCATCGCGCCGTAAACGATGGTTTTTCCGTCGGGCGTCCAGTCCAAACCGCCATACGTGCTGGTGAGGTACTCGACGAGCTTCTCCGCGCGTTTCCCGTCGGTGCTGACAATCCAGAGGATGCAGCCTTTGCCTTCGGTGCGTTCTGCGAAGGCGATCTCGTCACCCTCGGGTGACCATGATTCCCAATGGGCTCTCTTAATGGGATTGGGCAGAGGCAGCAGCTCCACGCGTACCGGTTTCCCCGTTGAGGGATCAATCGTCACGATCCAGGGTTTGGAAACACCCTCCGGGCCGCCCCGCTCCCAGGAGTCGAAGACCAGTCGGCGGCCGTCCGGAGACCATGACGCCACGCCGACTTCCCAGCCGAAATCGGTCAGCCTGATTTCATCCTTCGGCCCGCCCGACACCCGACGCAGATAGATGTCGTCCGAGCTTCCCGCGGCGTCGTATGATGAGACCGGTGTCGGCGAGCGATGTGAATGATAAGCAATCCATTTGCCGTCGGGAGACCAGGTCGGCGTGAAATCTTCGTGGTAGCCGGTAACGATCGGTTTCATTTTCGATTGAGGTCGAGCCTGCGCATCCACGGCGACAACGCCGGCATCCAGGTTCAAGGCCCAATCGGACAGTCGCCATCCGCCGTAAGTGAAAGCGATCTGCTTCCCGTCGCTGCTCCAATACGGGATCTCCGCATAATCCTCGACGAAACGGGCTTCGCCGCCGGATGAGGGAATCACAACCACCGAATCATGGATGTCGTTGTGCGTCCAGTAAAGGAAGCGGTTGGCCTCACACGCGGCAAAATCATCCCCCGGCGCCTGCACCACGACACGGCGAGCGCCAGTTGCCAGCTCCAACTCATAGATGTCGAGATCACGGTCGGCATCAGGTTTGTGACGCGCTTCCGCAACCGGCGCCGACGGGCTGGCCAGCGCTGTATACAGATGTCTGCCGTCGCTCGAAACAATGAGGTCGCTCACCAAGACAGGCGCGTCCAGATCCCTGGCCAGAGTTTCCCTATCGCCCGTCTCCAGATTGATGCGTACAAGTGAGGTCAAGCCATTTTCGTGCCACGCCAGAACGTAGATCAGCCGGCCGTCGGGCGCCCAGGCAAAACTCGTGATGCTTCCTTCGACGGCGTACGTCTTTTGGCCCCTTGCGTCGCCAACGAAAAGGCCCTGATCGCCCTGCCGGAAACGGAAATAGGCCACCGCAGAGCCGTCAGGTGACCATTGAGGCATGGCGTCCGGAGGCAGGGAGAAAAGCTGAAGACCGTCAGGACCGGGAAGGAACCATCCCTGCTGGCCGCCTCTCAGGCCGAGGCGGGCGAGCTGGCTGCCCTTATAGAAAACGGCATTGAAGACTCGGTCCATGCCCGCGGAGAGCCTCTCGGCGTCTTGACGGCCGGTTTCAAGGTTGATCAGCTTCATCTCGTGCCCCATGGGATGATAATAAAGCACCCATTTGCCGTCGGCCGAGATCTGCGCCTGATCCCAAGCCGCGTCATACCAGGCCGCAGGACTTTCGGAATAGACCTTCTCGGCCTTGGCGGCGCCGGGCTGATTTTGGTTCATTGTATACGCGTCTTTTGCAGGAACAGACACCCAGAGAAACACACCGCATGCGATACCTGCGCAGATCAATAATCTGCTTATGTGAGTTCTCATGTTTCCCCCTCCTTCGCTTTTTCGATTAATTTTCCAATCCTATTTTTTTCATCAAGGCCTGGAACCGGGGGTCAGCCAGGAGGCTTTCTTGGGTCGGAAAAAAGACCCTGGGAGCAGCGTTGATCATGAGCAAACCGATCTCGCGCTCTTCATAGGCTTTTTCCAGAAGTTCAAGAGTGCGGTCTTTTTCGCCAAGAGCGGCGTAAATCTGTGCCAGAAGTGATGAACGCAGATTCTTTGTCCTCGGATCAGCCAGAATCTCTCGGGCCTTCGCCACATTTCCAGAGAGAACATAGACCAGGTTTAGAGGGACCAAAGAAGTAAAATCGCCAAGCTCGATGGCCTTCTGCAAATGGGGAATGGCCTCGGCCAACATATTTTTTGCCAGGTAGCCTGATCCGATGTAGAGGTGAGCCAGGCTGGGGTTAGAATCGATATTCAGCATTTCCTTGGCCTGGGCGATGGCACGATCATTCTGCTGCCTGAGCCAGAAGATGGCTGTCAAAGAGTAATTGGCAATCGTAGAAAGCGGGTCAAGCTCCAGAGCGCGTTGCCCTTCACTCAGGGCTTCATCGAATCTTTTCATCAACAGGAGGTACCAAGCATAATAGGCATGGCCGGTTAGGTAATTGGGATCCAGCTCGATGGCGCGCTTGAAGTTCACCTCGGCGGCCTTCCAATTCCAATCATAAAATTCAGCATCGCCGATAAAGGCGTAGGCTTCGGGAAGGAGTTTATCAATACTCAACGCCTTCAGCGCCAACTCTCTGATCTTTAGAAAAGCTTCTTTTGCTGGAATTACTCCTATGCTGTTGAGATTGTCATATCCTTCAGCCATGCCGGTGTAGGCTGAAGCAAAGCTCGGGTCTTTAGCGATCGCCTGCTCAAAATAGGCGATGCCTTTCCTGATATCCGCTTCCGTGAACTTATTGATAAAGAACCGTCCCTTGAGATAAGCTTCGTGCGCCTCGGGGTCGACGGGCCACGAGGTGGCCAGCCGCTGCCGCTCCTCCGCCGTCATGGTGATGTTGATTTCTTTGGCAATGGCCTGGGCCACTTCACTCTGAAGCGCCAATATATTTTTGAAATTCTTTGTAAATGAATTGGCCCACAGGTGTTTTTCCGGAGCTGCTCGAATGAGTTGCGCCGTGATGCGCACCTCGTCCTGGGCCCGCTGCACCGAACCTTCGATAATCGCCGCCACGTTCAATTCTTTGGCGATCTGGGGCAGAGGTTTCTCGGCCTTCTTATAACGCATGACCGAGGTTCGCGAAATCACCCGCAAGGCCTTGATCTTCGAAAGTTCTGCGATGAGGGCATCCGTCATGCCGTCGGAGAAATACTCTTGCTCAGGGTCGGCCGAAAGATTCTGAAACGGCAGCACGGCAAGGGAATCGATCGGCTTTTGCCGTTCTTTGAAGATCGTTGTTTTCGCCAGGAAAAGAATCGCCAAAAGAACGAGCAGGCCGCCCGCCGCATAGAGGGCTTTTCGTTTTAAAGACAGCGGCCCGATCGGTTTTTTCCCCGCTTTTTCTGTTTCAAGCCGCCTTCTGAGCACATTTAAATCCGCCTCAAGCTCACGGGCATACTGATACCGTTCGGCCGCGTCCTTGGCCATGGCTTTGCCAATGATGCGGTCAAGCTCAGGCGGAAGGTCTTTTCGGACTTTCGTCACGGGTTGGGGTTGATCATTGAGAATGGAATGAATCAATGTCTGTTCGTATTCCCCTTTGAAGGGGAGCTCGCCGGTCAGCATTTCATAAAGGACTATGCCCAGTGACCAGAGATCGGTCCGATGGTCAACGGCTTCACCCCGGGCTTGCTCCGGGGACATGTAGGCCACAGTCCCCATTGTCGTCCCGACGCGGGTCAGCCTCACCTGTCCCGCAAGCTTGGCCAGCCCAAAATCCAAGATTTTCGCCACCCCCTCATCGGTCATCATGATGTTGGCCGGCTTGATGTCCCGATGGACGATGTCTTTCTGATGCGCCTTGGCCAAACCCTGGGCAATCTGAATGGCGATGTCAATGGCTTCTTCGACCTCGAGCGGTCCGCGGGCTATCTTCTCTTTCAGGCTTTCACCCTCATAGCAGGCCATGGCGATGTACATCTGGCCCGCTTCTGTATCTTCGATCTCGTGGGTAGTGCAAATATTGGGATGGTCCAGAGCCGAGGCAGCCCGGGCTTCCTGGATGAACCTCTCTCTGGCATCCGGGTCGCGAGTGAGCTCGGGCGGGAGAAACTTGAGGGCAATCCTGCGCTTGAGCTTTGTGTCCTCAGCCTTGTAGACAATCCCCATCCCGCCGCGGCCCAGCTCCTCGATGACCTTATACTTCCCGGCAAAAAGGCTTCCCTTGGTCAAAACTTTTAAAGGTGTCTCGCTCGTCTTGGTCTGAGAGATGAGAACATCTTCGGAGCGAACAAGCTTTGTCCCGCACTTGCCGCAGTAAGATGTATCCTTGGGATTATCGGAATGACATTTGGGGCATTTCATGGCCCGTTCTTCCCCTCATAAGGATGAACATAGGATAGTGATTTAGGCAAAAAGAGTCAAATTTCCCATCCATGTCCCTGGAACGACGCGAAAAGGCCCAACGCGGCCGGGGTGTGAGACGAGCCCAGCAAACTTGCTTTTTAATTGACTTCAACTTTTTGTCCTGCTATAAGTTATTAGAGAACAGAGGGAAGTCATGAGCCCGCCCGAAAGGGAAGTTCCGCCTGCCATAAAAAGAGAGCTTCCCGGCTTTAAAGGTTTTCTTCTTGAATTGAGAAAGAAGCGGATCATTGAAATCCTGGCGGGGTTTGTCGGGGGCGGCTGGCTGACCTATGAAATCGTCCACTGGATTCTGGTCGTTCATTATCATCTTCCAGAAAAACTTCTGGACATAACGCTTATCACTCTCGCAGGCACCCTCCTCTGCACTCTGACCTGGAGGTGGTTTGCCGGCCGGGACAAGCCAAGGAAATTCAAACCGGAACTCATTTTGATCCCTCTGGTTTTCCTATTGACAGTTCTCCAAGACATCAATCTGATCCTGCACCTGAAAGAACCAGCGCAACAGACCTTCCCGGCCTCTCAATGGAAAAACTCGATCGCGGTCCTTCCTTTTATTGACATGAGCCCCCAGAAAGACCAGGAGTATTTCTGTGATGGAATGACAGAGGAACTCATCAACAGGCTGAGCAATATCAGAGAATTAAGAGTTCCGGCAAGGACCTCGGTTTTCTCATTTAAGGGAAAAGCTGAAGATATCCGCGAGATCGGCCGCAAGCTCAATGTCGAGAAAGTGCTGGAAGGGAGTGTCAGGAAAGAAGACAGCCAACTCCGTATCACAGTCCAGCTCGTAAACGTTTCTGATAGCTATCATATTTGGTCAGAGACGTTCGATAAAGAGCTGACCAAGGTCTTTGCCATCCAGGATGAAATTGCCTTAACCGTGGCGGATAAACTCAAGCTCACGCTCTTGAGTGATGAAAAAGCTAGATTAGTGAAGCGTCCTACCGAGAATCTGGAAGCTTATAATCTCTATCTGCTGGGACGCTATTTCTTAGACAGAGCCTCTGCTGAAGAAGATTTTAATAAAGTTATTGGCTACTTCGATCAGGCCTTGGCTATGGATCCAGGCTATGCTCTGGCCTATGCGGCTCAGGCATTATGCTACAGCCAATTTTGCATGATCGGTTATCTCGCTCCCAGCGAAGGCTATCCAAGGGCTATGGAGGCAGCAAAAAAAGCCATTGAGCTTGATGAAGAGCTGGGTGAAGCCCACGCCTCGCTCGGCTATCTCAAAATGATTTTTGATTGGGATCTCGCCGGCGCTGAGCGCGAGTTCAAGCGTGCCCTCAAGCTCAGCCCTGGCAGCGTAGATATCTATATTCCATACTCAATGTATCTAGCCCTAATAGGAAGATTTGACGAAGCCATCGCCGGATTCAAGCGTATTGTTGAGCTTGATCCGGCCAATCCTGCGAACTATGTCTATCTGGGCGCGTGGGGCTATCAAATGGCGGGCCGTTATGATGAATCCATTATCCAGATTAAAAAGGGACTGGATATGGATCCAAGCATTCTCTATGGACAATTATGGCTGGCTTCGGCTTATGCCCTTAAGGGAATGTACAGGGAAGCTGTTGCCCAGGCTGATAAAGTTCTATCTGCCTGGCCACCACGCGAAGATGTCCAAATTTTCTCTTTTTTAGGAGTGGTCTATGCTGTTTCAGGACAAAAGGAGAAGGCCCGGAGCCTTTTGAACCGCATGCTGGATTTAAGAGCAAGACGCTACGTTGATGCCTATCTGATAGGGGAAGTCTACGCCGGCTTGGGAGAAAAAGAAAAAGCATTCGAATGGATAACCAAAGCCTATGAGGAGCATGCCGGCCAGATGGTTTTTATCAAAGTTGACCCCTGGATCAGAAATCTGCACTCTGACCCGAGGTACAAGGAACTGCTGAAGAAGATGGGCTTTGAGAAATGATCGACAGAGCAGCGAAGATTCCCCTCGCAAGAATAAGCAAAGGGTAATGATTTAGGCAAAAATACTTAAATTTCCTGTCCCTGGCCGCAAACTTTTCGGTGTTGCCGTTCTTAACAGTTACCGAGTCCTAACCTGTATTCCCTTAAGGTGTAAGCTTGACAAATGCATTAAAAAGCATTAAATTTAATGTACAAACCCTTCGAGGTGAGAGCGCTATGAGACAAAAAAGCATCACGCTTCGTCTTCCCGAAGAGGAATACATGGCGTTTACCGCGATCTGTAATGAAAAAGGCTATAGTAAAAGCGGCAAAATCAGGGAGTTCATCAGGAATATGGTCAAGGCGGAGATTAGTGAGGTCGAGCTGAGTGCGGCGGAGTGGGAAAAGGTTCGGAAAGGAATTCGTGAGATTGAACGCGGTAAATTCGCTACATTCGAGGAGATGAAACGTGACCTCGCCCGGAGAAGGCTGGCGAATAAGCAAAATCGCTAACAGGGCAAGGCGGGCCGTCGAGTCACTCAGCCTCGATGCACAGGAAAGAATCCTGGAAGAGCTTGATAGGCTCCAAAAAGATCCTTTCTCGGGGGATGTCAAGAAAATCAAGGGTCAAGAAGACATTTTTCGTCTGAGGTCTGGAAACTACAGAATCTATTTTCGGGTCATTTTTTCATCGCGTTCTATCGAAATCCTGCTGTTCGATCATAGGGGTGCGATAAAAAACAAAACAATCAAAAAGCTGTAGTCGGCATTAACCATTATGGCCGCGATGAACAGAAAAAAAATGCTGAAAGCCTTGCCCGCTGGAAAAATTCCATCCAGACCCCGTGCGTTAGGTCCGGCGGGATCATGATGCTCCGGCCGTAGAAAACTTTGAACAGCTCCTGTCCTTTGGCGCCGGCCATAAACAGGATCAATAGTCCATCGATAGCCGAAGGAGAGATTGCGACCTGACCGGTCTCATCCTTGGCCAGTAGCCTGCGCTCCTCCAGAAACTTCGCTGCCCGGTCGAGCGAACGGACCTTCAGAACAATACTCTGAATGCCGGGGGATTCGGCCTGAACGAGATGAATTCGCGGGCCAGAGTCAAAGACAAAGGCATCATCAGAAATCTGGGGCGACGGCGCGGGCAGAGTGCTCCATTTTTTCCGCGCCTCAGCCAAATTTCGGACGCCGACCTTGATCTCGGCGACAGCCACAATTCCTAAAGGACCTCCCATCCTCTTGGCCAACTCGTCGCTGGCCGCTCTTCGTCTTTGAGCAACACGCTGGCGATCTTTGTAATCGACGAAGAAAATGTTCGCGTTTGCCGGTGGGAAGTCCGTAAGCGTCACAATTGACCATTCGGCTAGGATCTGCTTACCCGGGACCTGAGACTTGCGAGATCTGGCTTCCGAATAATAGGGAATATTCCTCTTCGCTAGCTCCGCCGCGGTTGCACCGTAATCTGCTCCGGTTTCAAAAGCGATCCCTCGAAACTCCGTCTTCACAGGCTTGTCGCCATTATGGGGGAACGTGGCGAACTCCAACACGGTGTTGCCAAGCCAGAGCCCGCCGCTCGCGTGCGTCCCGCGATCGGAGAACGGCCAACTCTCGGGCAGCTCGAAACTCTCTTTGAAAAAAGTGAAGAGCGACTGCGCTTTATCGGATTCCACATAAAAGTGGTCAACACTCGTCGCCAGAGGCCGCTCCTCTGCCCGCAAAGCAAAAACGATAAAACATAGCGATATCGCAACCCAGAGTATTATCACTCGTTTCATGATCCACTCCTTTTCAAAAATATCGCGCGCAGCCGGCATACAGGGTGAGCCAATTTATGCCTTTAGAATGCGGATTCATGGCATAAATCCCTTTAATTCCTCGATAGGAATGCACGTCCATTTTGATTTAAGCACTTTCAGCAATTTGGCTTTCAATTTCCTGGTCTTTGTAGGTGAGAGCGAGGACAACGAACCATAATGCCAGGACGACGTTGCTCCATCCATCCCACAGCGGCAGGCCAAGGGGTGCCGGCACCCAAAACGCGACCTTTTCCAGCCGATTGGTGATCAGCGGAACCAGTAGAATAGTCCAGCACGGCACGCCGGACTGTCTTCTTAGCGTCAGGAAGATCCAGATTGCCGCATAGATATAGGTGAATGGCGTTATGAGGGTAATCAACAAATTATTCAGCCTAAAGATCTGAGCGACGGCATCGCTATTGTCGCCATAGGACCGGATGGCAAAGCCCATCGGCCCGAAGATTCCATGCTGGAGCAATGTGAGAAGTTCCATGATACACATGCTGGCAAGCATCACAGCGGCAAACTGAGGAGCCGCTCGCCGGCAGCAAAACCAGAGCCCCACCGCGCCGAGGAGCCAAAATCCCACGCCGACGGGTCCGGTGATCGCTCCGAGGTGGAGCCGCCACGGGGCGACCTTGGCCATCATGGAGAGGAAATACTCGTGCGACCAAACACGGGCGGAACCCCACTCGCCGTAAAACAGTATATCCCCGGCAAATAGAATGACCGCTCCCAGGTATCCTGACAACAACAGCAACCGGGTCTTGCTCTGGTTCATTTCCAATCTCCGTTCCAAGCGCTCATCTCTGAAGGGCACCGACTTATGGGCCAGAATCGCCCACAATACCTATTTCACCGCATACGTCTTCTGTGCCGAGAAGCCGAAAAGCCTCTCGGCGTTGCGGTGGAGCACCATTTCGCCCATCTTTACCGCCCGGTCCATGTCCAGGAGCCCGTCGCGCACCAGGCCAGCCAGCGCGAGGTCCAGGGCCTCGCGCTCCTCCCGGCACAACGCCAGGGTGCACCATTCTCACCCCACCGGCACGCTGATGGAAGGCCATGCGCTGGGGTCATTCCTCGTTTCCCGCGCTCTTCTCCAGCCACTCTTTGTATTTCTGCTCTAAAAATTGAATTCCGTCTTCTCGGTATTTGGAGGAAAACACCGTGAAATGATCCCCCGGATAATAGGCAAATTGGAATCTCGAACCCAGCTTTTTCATTTCCTCTTCGAGCAGATGAACGGGGAGGTTCAAGCGCCAATTGTCCTGCTCTCCGACCGAAATTCTCACTTTTCCATCGAGGTCCTGCTTGATCTGGTTCCACTCGCTTTTCAAATACAAGGCTATGTCATAATTTTTCCACTGGGCAACAGTTCTCGAATCGATCTCTCCGGTTTCCGGATTACAGAGGCTTTCCGGACGGCCATCCCCGCCCTTGCGGCTGAACACGGCTTCAAAGGAGTGCTGTTGTTCACCGCGGGAGATCACGTTCTCCATCCGGTAAACATCCTTCAGGTATAGCCAAGGAAACCTGCCACCGATCACGGCCAACGGTCTCAATTCTCCTTTTTTGTCCACAAACAAGTTTTGTTCTGTGTAGAGATCCACGTTCAAGAAACTGCGAAAGTCCACCGGGTCCGGGGCGCTCGACCAGCATCCGGCGAATATCTTGGGATAGTGCGTTTGCAGCCATAAAACCGACCAACCGCCGCTGCTGTGCCCTGTAAGCAACCTCGCCCCGTTGTACCGGAATCGCTTTTCCAGCGAAGGAATAAATTCTTCGACCAGGGCATCGCCCCAGGGACCATTGTTCTCGCTGTTGGCATAGACCGAATGCCCCAATGGACAATTGCCGTCCAACAAAACCCGGATACAAGGAATGGAATTGAGAAGCCCGATCTTTTCGTCCCTGCCCCCGGAATAATTGTGATAGTCCCCGGTGAAGCCAAAAACCAGAAACAGGACCGGGAATTTTCTATCCGGTTCTTTGAGGTACTCATCTGGAAGCAACACCGCGGCGTCGATGGTCACGGCCCGATGATGGAAATCACTCAACAAGCGGGAAGGAACCCTGAATTCTTTCACCCGTTCTGTTTCCACAAAAACCGGAGCAGGCATGACCTGGATACAGTCAATTTTAAAGACCTCTTTAGTGTTCTTCGTCAGGGTTGTTTCTATGGATTGCGAACAGAGGTTTCCAGGGCTGCCAGCGATGGAGCGCCCACGCAAGTTTCTGTCCCAGATCGCCTGGACGTAGTACTTACCCCGTTCCAAATCGGAAAGTGGAACCGGAAAGGATGTGGCCTGATCGTCGAAAGTCACAGCGTCTCCCGGCTTGATTCCTTTCGCCTGAACCGCGTAGCAGGGAAACAGCTCCAGTCCGATCTGGGCATCCTTCGGATTCCGATGAATCTTGGATAAAAACAAGAGTACTTTTCCCGTGAACGGCTCGTTAAGGATGCCCGCTGAATAGCTAACCTTGAACCGTTGCGCAAAGGCAGATGAACAAACCAGACATACCAAGAGCAAGGCGATGCATGCTCTTTTCATCCTATCATTGTCCATATTTCCTCCCTAGTCCAAACACGAAGTTGGCTTTGAAGTCCACTGTGCAAACCCTGATCTTGAGTTCATTTTGTTTTTAGAAGGAGGCCGGCCCCAGCCTGTGCGCACAAGTTATCCGGATCATAAAACCAGCCGCCCTTGATGACGCGCCAGATGGCCTCAGTGTTATGAATGTCCTGAAGAGGGTCGGCGCTGAGCAAAACGATGTCCGCAAGCTTGTCCGGAGCCAGCGTTCCGAGGTCGCTAGCGCCGACCGCTGCTGCAGCTTCCTCTGTAGCCATGCGCAATACTTCGAGCGGAGTCAGTCCCGCCTCAACAAATCGCGCCATTTCCCAGTGGAGCGTTGAGCCGGGGAAGCATTCCGGTTCCCTGGCGCCGGAGCCCACATGGAGCTTCACACCGCGGCGATGAGCCTCATATACGCAAGCCAGCAGAGTGGCAACGTATCCACGTAGGGATAAATCGTCCACGTTCTTCATGTAACTATAAAGCAGTGCCTCCTGAAGGCTTTGCTGCGAGGTGAGGGCCTGAAACTTCGGGTCCAAGAGCTTTTCTGGTTCTGCGCGCAGTAACAAGGCATCAGATCCACTCACCACCGTCAGCGGGTCCCAATGCGTGCCGGATAATGAAAGCATCTGGATGACATCATCGCAAACATGCTCGGGATAGCCAAGGCCCACGGAGAAGAAGCCCAGCGTGGCCGCTTTGGTGATCTCCTCAATGTTAAACGCGGGGGACATGACGGGCAGGCCGAGCTGGTGTGCCTCGTCCGCGACAGCACGCTGCAGCGGCCAGGGCAATGAGCCATTGACGCGGTATAAGCCTATGAAATTGCCGCCCCATTCTTTGATTCGGCGTACATACTCCCGGGCGCTCTTCTCGTCGGAAATTAAAAGGCTGCTATCTCCCTCTCGAGGATGCTCGCCCTCGAACATCCCTCCCGAAAAGAAATAGCGTGGGACAGGGTCGCTTGTGAAATCGCTGCGATCTTTCATAGCGTTCATCCAGAAAATTTCGCGCTGTATGTCTCGGGCGGATGTGATGCCGTAGGCGAGGAATGCAGCGGGGATGTGGCCGGCCGTTAATACCTGGAAATCAAAGAGCCCCGGAATGGCGAACCTGCCGTCACAGTCGACAACCTCTGCATCACCAGGGACGTGGTGCGCGTTTTCGGCGCCGCACCAGGCGATTCTTCCATGCTCGATGAACATACTGGTCGGCGGGCCGAAGCTGCCCAAATTGAAATCTAATACGCGTGCCCCCCGGAGCAGCAACGGCTTCGGCGTGAGCTGTGGCAACTCAAGTCGTACCGGGATTTTCCTGCGCTCTCCGCCTCTTATCGGCTGAAGCCATACCTTGTTGCCGGACGAATAAATCAAATTTGAGCTGTCGGCGGTAAAGGCGAAGGAATCCCCCCCATCGGCGCTTAATTTTCGCACCTGACCATCTGTAATAGGAACGCCGTCGAAGGGAGCGATCCAGATTTCGCTATTGCGACGGAAGGCCAGCCACTTTCCGTTCGGGGAGACAAACCCGTCGCTGACATGGCGTGAAAGGCGAGTGAGCATCTCCTCCTTGCCTTTTTCTTTGAGTGACAGACGGTAAAATGCACCCGTCCCGGACTTGTCGGATGTGTAGTAAAGCCACCGGCTGTCGGCGGAAAAATGCGGGCGCGGTGACCATGAACCAATCTCAGCGAGCTTCTCTTTTTTACCGTCGGAAAGCGAGACGGAGATGACGTGGCCTCCAAAAAAGGTTACCTCGCCGAACACCAGCCGTTGACCGTCGCTGCTCCAAGTTGGCTCCCCGTAATGCGCGGTCGAAGCCGGCACGGCCGTGTGTGTCTGCCGAGTCTGAAAATCATACACCGCGACTGACGATAGCCCTTGGAGATAGGCGAGCCGCGTTCCGTCCGGAGAGATTGACGGCCAATCCTCGTACATATCGCCGGCTGAGATCCGCTCCGCTTTGCCAGCAGAGAGCGGCTGCCGCCAGAGATAGCCGGCGGCGCCGAAGATGAGCGTCTTGCCATCGGGCGCAAGGCGCGGCGTCATGATCGAGCGGGGTGCCGTTGAACTGCGGCCCATCAGGGCGGCAGGCGGTGGCGTGGGTGTTCCTATTTCCAGCTTGACGTGGGCTTGCAGGGGTATGGCCTGACGTATGCCTTCAGGGAGTCTGACCTTCCACAAACGTCCCGATTGCCCGAAATAGAGGGTCTTATTATCGGGCGTCACCGCGAAGCGAGGACAGCCGCCCGTTGCGGGCAAAACTGGTCTTTCGATGCCGTGGGGCAACGACAAAAAAACGATCTCATCAATCTGAATAAAAAAAGAATCGCTTGTTCGGCGGCGGAAGTAGAGACCGTCTCCCGAAGCACTTGCTGCAACACGGCGAGCAGGACCGCTAATGGTGGCGAGCGCGGTTATATCTCCCTGTTGACTGACCGCTTCTACATGTGTTGTCCACTTTGAGGTTTTGCTGTCACGCTCGGTTACAGTCCAGGCTAGACGGCCGTCGGGCATGTAGAAAAGTGAGCTGAAGTCGCGCGCTGGAGAAATGATCGTTTCTGCTTCCCCGCCCTTCAGGGAAATATGCCGGACAACTGCGCTCGTCGACCAGGGATTTCTAGGTTCATAGCTTAAGTAAGCAATGGCCTGTCCGTCGGGCGACCATGCCGGCCGGCTAACCCGAGCCTCATGAGTCAGCGGAGATACTTGTTTCGGGTCGAGATCCAGAACGAAGATGTTGTCTTCGCTGCCGTCGCGGTCCGAGACGAACGCGACGCGGGCGCCGTCGGGCGAAATGGCCGGGTCGGTATCGTAGTACGGTCCGAAGGTGAGCTGCTCGGCCGTACCGCCTTCGACCGGCAAGCGAAACAGGTGACCGAGCATGGTGAAGATCAGATTTTTTCCATCTGGCGTGACGGCCACATCGGGCTGAGTCACTTGCTGCGTGTCGAACTCAATGGTTCGCATCGCCGGCATGCCGACCGGCGCGCCCGCAGTTATCAACAAAGCACAAACCACCAACAAAAACTGCTTTTTCATCGTACCCTCACAGCATCCCGATTCCCGGCGCCCGCGTTCATTGATTACCCGCCTGGTTCTATCTTGGTCCACTTGCCCTCGCTGGCCAATGTCCAAGGCCCCCCGTCTTCTGAATACTCGACTTTCGACGCGTTGCACGTGGGCGATTCCTCGACAATGGTCCAACGGAATTTGAACGTCTTTCCCCCTTCCTTGGAATCGGTCACGAAAGTCCAGGTATTTCCCGCTCGTGTTCCGGTGTAGGAGATACGCTGGCCCATACTCATATAAACATCGCAGAAATAGGCCTTGGCTTCCGGATCGTAGCCAAAGATCGACACTTTGCCGTAAGGACGTATCGGCTGAGTCTGTTGCAGGCGGCACAGCACGCGGAGATGGCCTTCAAACCATTCGCCGTTTTGGATGTACGCCTGCTTCTCTTCTGCCGGTTGATAGGGATTTTTTTGGGTAGTTCTCTCGATTTTCCATGTGCCCACAAGGAATCCCAGTCTCTGATATTCCGGCCCAGGAGCTTGAGTCTTCTTTGCTTCCTGGGCGATCACGGGGCATACGGCCGCAAAAACAAGGATTCCCGTGACTGCCGCCAAAAGCCGATGTTGCCTTGCGTCGAATTTCAATTGTTTCATAAAAGCCTCCTTTCTGATGCCATGATTCACATTTCCCGACCTTTCTTCATCTCCATTTCACGGCCCCGCTCGGAGACGTCACGTCCGCCTTTAGACAGGCATCGGCGGCCGCGGGGAATTTGTGAGGTCACTTGGCCAGGCCTCCTTTTATATTCAAGCTTCTAAGCCAGGACGACGGCGCTTGTTTTAATCATTTCGCCTTGAGCTTCTTCAGCATCTCAACGGCGTTCGTATTCTTTGGATCTAGCTCGAGTGACCGTTCGTAATTCCTGATGGCCAGGTATCTATCGCCGTTAATCATATAAGCCTCAGCCAGGCTGTCAAAGACATTGGCTGACTGCGGATAGGCTTCGACATTGAGCTTGATGATTTCGATTGCTTCTTTTGTTTTTTTTGTCTTGAGAAGCTGATAGCCCAGGGAGTTCAGTTGTTGCTCCCGGAAATCGTAAGCGTCGGGTTGTGTCGCCTTCAATTCGCGATATTGCTAGATGGCTGAGGAAATGTCTTTTTGTGTTGCGGTTTTGAGTATCACTTCAGCAATAGGCACTTGATTGGCCAGAGTTTTGATCTTCGCCAGCATCTCACCCAGAGAGGACCGCGAATAAAATTTTCCCCCGACGATAACCGCGGCGATTTTCTTTGTGTTGGCGATATCCTTGATCGGGTCAGCGTCAAGAAGAACAAGGTCAGCAATCTTGCCCTCCTCAACTGTGCCTATTGAATCCATCATGCCCAGAAATTCTGCGGCATTGTACGTAGCCGCCTGCAAGGCTTCCAGCGGCGTCAATCCAGCCTCAACCAGAAGTCCCAGCTCATCATGAAGGCTGAACCCGGGGAAGCAATAGGGATTTCCCGTATCCGTTCCAGCGAGGAGTTTAACACCTGCCCGATGCATCGCTCCGACAAGTGCAAGCTCTTTCCGATAGACCTTTTTCTCGACAGCCCAATCTTCTGCGGTGAGGGGCGAGACCCATGGGTCGTTCTTCAGTTCCCATGATTCTCTTTTCGCTTTGGGCATGTACTTCAGGCGTGCGTCGTTTGTGAAGTTCTTATCATCGAGATACCTGTAACTTCTCAGGACGGTGAGTGTTGGGCATTGCCAAGTGCTTTTTTTGACGAAGAGAGCAAATAATGCCGAAGCCTTTTCATCATCATAGCTCTCCAAGACTTTGTTGGCGAAACTTCTATAAGCTGCCAATTGAGAAGGCGTCCGGGGTTGTTGCGAGACACCTTCAAAGGCTTTTTCTCTTGTTTTATACAATTCTTCTTCTTTGCTCGAACAGGCCAATAGGATTCCAAGAGGTTCGCTGGAGAGGTGCTCGATGCTTCTCTGCCCCGCATCAGAGGCTTCGGTTGCTCTGATGGATGAAGGGAGGTGTCCGACAAAGGGGATTCCCAGCTTTTTTGATTCATCGGCGATGGCAAAATAGGCCTCCCGGGGTAGGAGCTGATAGATTTTGATAAAATCGTAGCCAATCTCATTCATCTGTCTGACAACTTTTCGCGCTTCGACTTCATTGCTGACACTAATAGAGCCCGGCCAAAGTGGTTTGGGCCCATCAATGAGCGGGCTGCCGATAACCATGCGCGGACCGATAAGGAAGCCTTTGGCTATCTCTTCTCGCTGCTTGAAATCGTAAGGGTCACCCGCCATTATTCGTACCCCCGTGGCACCATTGGCGATGAAAAGCGAAAGATACGCAGAATCAAAATAGTGGGCGTGCATATCCCAGAGGCCTGGAATCAGAAATTTGCCCGTCCCATCAATGACTTGGGCTCCCCGGGGCCCACGGACTTTGGCAGAAGGCTTGATATCCGTGATTCGGTCGCCTGTGATGAATACTGTCATGTCCGTTTTGTTCGGACCGCCGGAGGTGTCGATGATCGTGATGTGAGTGAAAACAAGCGTGGCTTGCGCTTCGGCCGGCTGCTGCAGGGTCCAGGAAAAAGAGAACAAGAAAGGAAAGAGAAGCACCAAGGCGAATTTTTTTCTCATCGAAAGCTCCCCTCCCTCAGGGCGAAATTATTATATGCCTTATTTTAAAAAAGGAAAAGCCGGGTTCACTGCGACCCCCTAACCGGACCGAAGTGTCGCTAGAAATTGCAAAAATTATAGAAAACTTCGAAATTCGGAAATCCTCAACACCGATCCCTTTATCGGCAAAATTTCTATTCCAAAAGGGCCTAAAATATGTCTATGATACTCTTTGGACAGACATTTCAAAAACGTCTGAAATAAGCAATGGAAGCTGCTCCGGTCAAATTCGAGCAGACTCGGGGATTGTTCGACGCGACTGGCATCAGCATGGAGAGGATCATCTGGGCAGGCATATTCGTTGTCACCGGGATTGCGCGAGGATTGGCCGGCTCGGCCCTGGTCGTTTCGATGCTCATGGCGGCCGTCATATCCATACTCGCCGTCCTAAGTTTCGTTCCTTTTGCTCCCTTCGAAGTGGGCGTGCTCTCTGGCGCCTGTTTAGAACTAAGGTGAAATTAAGGTGTCAGCTTAATTCTTGTCGATGTCCGCTCGGGGCCATAAAAACGGGGCGATACTCATATTCATTTTGGCTGTGGAGGCCGAGAGAATATCTTTGTGACAATTTGCCCCTCCAACCATCGTGAGGAAGCATAGATCAAGACATAAAACACTGTCAATGCGGGCTTTGAAGAGCGGGAATCAGGTGCTCCCCTCCATAATCCGGAGAAGAAAAATTTCTGATTTACATTTTTATCGGATATAATTTTTACAGCAATCATCTGGTATCTTTTCATGCAGGATAAAGTCCAAAAAATGAATTGGCTTCTTATTTCAGCGATCTTTTTGCTCGGATTTTTCCATCAAAAGAATGAGTTGATCAAATATCTTCAATTAAAATGGGAAACTCCCGAAGATTACATTATCAGCAAGTTTCACGACTACGACATCGTTTTCATAGGAGAAGCCCACCATATCAAACATGATGTTGAGTTGATACAGAACCTTATTCCTTTGCTATACAAAAATGGGGTGTACCATTTAGGGATTGAGTTTGGCTGTTATGAATATCAGCACAAAGTCGATACCCTAATTACGGCAGACTTTTATGATGAGGAGCTCGCCCGTTGGCTCTTGTTCAAGTGGGGAAGTTACTGGCCTTACAAAGAATACATGGAATTGTACAAAAAGGCATGGGAGCTCAATAAGTCCCTCTCCAAAAATGAGCCGAAGTTCAGGATAGTAAACCTCGATTACAGAGCCAAGTGGAATTTAGCAAAAGAAGGCATGACCTCTGCCCAGTGGAAAAAGGTCTTTTACAGGGGGGAGCGGGATGAACACATGGCCCGAGTCATACTCGAGGAATTTGTGAAGAAAAATCAAAAAGCGCTGGTCTTTGCAGGCCAGCAGCATTCAGCAACGCATTATTATCAGCCTGAATATGATTTTGAAAGCAAAAAATTGACCGGATTCAATAAGAGATGCATGGAAAACTTGGTCTATCGTGAGATCCCTGATAAAGTCTTTAATATATGCCTCCATTATCCTTGGCCGACATTAAAAAGCCCCACAGAATTTGATTTCCCCGTTGGGGGAGTCATAGACAGACTCATGAAAGAATTCGAAGATAAGAGGGTCGGCTTAGATGTGAAAAATACTCCCTTCGGCGAGCTTCAGGATGATTCCTCTTTTTATTCCGTAGCATATGATGAGTTCAAATTGAGTGATTTTTGCGATGGCTACGTGTTTCAAAAAATATCGAGGATTACGAAGGCTGTACGGTCGATCCTCTCTTTGTGACTGAAACTAATTTTGAGGAAGCCGTAGCATATCTGCCGAATCCACGATTGAAGAAGTTGATGGAATCTCCTCTGCAGTTTCTCGTCATTATGAGGTTGAAGGTAAATATGAAAAGAAGATTCGGCGATATTAAACTGAGTAAATAATCATTTCCTGTCTTTTTTGTCCGGTTTCTAGAGATAACGCTCCAGGGAGAGCGGAGATGTGGGGATGGAAACGGCGGGAGATCCGGAAGATCCTCAGGATTTCAGTCCGGAACGATGTGCTTGAGGGTGTCCGGGTCGATGGTGAGGTAGAAATCCGAGCCCAGATAGAGCAGCGGGTGGACTTTCAGGGGGTTGAGGATGCCTTCGGAATTGAAGGCCTGGGGATCATGATGGACGGCCAAGACCTCTCCGACGAAGAGGTCGTGGTCGCCAAGGGGACGGACCTCGGCCAGCCGGCATTCGAAGGCCACGTAGGCCTCTTCGATTAGCGGCGATTTGATGACCTTGGCCGGCTGAAGAGAGACTCCGAACTCCTTGATCTTGTCGACCTCGTGGCCGGACTTGCGGCCCATCTGCGCTGAAAGCCGGACTCTCTCGAAACTGAGAAAGTTGACCGAGAACTCCCGGGCCGCGGAGACGACCTCGTGGGTGAGACGCTTCTTGGAGATCAGCACGCCGAAGAGAGGCGGCTCGAAGGAGAGTGCTGTATGCCAAGCGCAGCTCATGAAATTCACCCTATTTCCCGACCGGGCCCCCACCAACGCTACGGTGTAGGGATAGAAATACTGGAACTTTTTGAACTGGGTTTTGACGGATTTCATGGTCTAGGACAACCCTTTGATGCGGCCGGCGTTCTTGAGCAGCCATTCCTGGGTGAACAGGTGTTCCCTCTTGAGGCCGAGTTGGAGGCTGAGCTGGTTGCGGATCTCGCCCTCCGGGATGAGGGGGACGAGCTTTTCGTACTTGGTGATGAGTTCCTCCTCGGCCGGGATGAGCGAGTGCAGGGCGGAGAGGCGGCCCCGGCCGCTGTAGAGGGAAGGCATGGGGCTGCGGCTGATCTCTTTTCCATCGGGTTCGCGCACGGAGTTCTCGATCCGGATGACGCTGCCGAGCTTCACCAGGATTCCTGAGTTCTTGTCCCAGTGCCGCATGTGGTTAATGGAGTTCTTGAACAGCCGCTGGGACAGGTCCTGGTGTTCGCTGAAGAGAAAGACGAAGCGGAGATAACGGTGCATCAGTTCGTTTTCCATCCGCGTGATCTCGTGCAGTAGGCGGACCTCCGGCTTTGCGGCGGCCTCCGTGTTCTCCTGGAAGCAGAGGGTTTCCGCCGCGCCCTCCTGTTCCATCGTCCGGATCATGGTCTGGAACTGCCGGCCATGCCGGACCTCATCGTAGGAGATGTTCAGGGCCATGTTCTGGATCTTGGGAAATGCGCCCTCCTTCCACTCCGCCGACTGGTAGAGGTCGGTGACCAAGTCCTCGGTTAGCTTGTCCCGCTTGAGGTTATCGAGGACCTTGGGATAGCGAATGACCTCGTCGCTCTTGAAGGACGGGTCTCCTCCCATCTGCCGGATGATGATACCGAGCTGCAGGCTGTGGTACATCTCGTCGATGCCGATCTGGATAATCTGGGCGCGGGCATCGGTGGGCAGCTTCATGACGGGATCTTCATAGAAGAATTTGCCCTTGGGCATGGAATAGGCGTGGATAGTGTATTCGAAGCTCACCGCCCACTCGTGCTCAAGCGCGACCTGGAGAAGATGGATGGCGTCTTCTTCGGTATCGACGCGGCGAACTTTTTCCATGATTCCTCCTTTCGGGATGATTCATGAAAATTATACCAGAATTCAACCACTGCTCCTAGCCTTTTTGGGGGGAGGGAAGGGGGCGAAAATTCACCCCCTGAACCCCCCCGGGAGGTGATTGTCAGACAAAATCCTCCGTGAAAAGATAAGGCCATCGCAGCCTCTATGGCTCGAATTCACTCTCATCCAAGGCGAAGCCGAGGTTGTGAAAAAGGGAGAGAGGGGCTAAGATCCCTCTCTCCACCCCCCACCCTCCTTTCAGCTCCCTTGAGTCAACTGAGTCAAGGGAGTCTTTTTAGCTCTCGCCCGTTGCAATTTATTCTTAAAAATTGTAGTTCTATCAGAGCAGAAAACGAGATGACCAAGGAAGAATCAATTCCCCGGATCAGAGAGGACCTGGAGGTCATTGCGACCTCCTACCAGGGGGAGAAAGCGCTGCTGGTGCGCGATTTCCTGGGCCTGATCCGCAATCCCGTCATCCTCCAGGGGGACGCGCTGGATATCGTGGGCCTGATCGACGGGAAAAGAACCGTCCGGGACATCCAGGTCGAGCTCGTCCGGCTGAAAAGTGGTGTCCTGGTCGACGCCACGTCCGTCGGCCGGCTCATCCGTGAGCTCGAAGGGGCCTGTCTTCTCCAGAGCGACCGCTATCGCTCCGAAAAAGAAAAGGTCCTCACGGACTATTTGCGGCAGGAGGTTCGGGAGTCATCCCACGGAGGCGTTTCCTATCCCGGGCGGCCGAAGGAGTTGCGGGCGTTCCTCGATGACATCCTGGGGAGCCCTGAGTCGGAAGAAGAAGGAAAGTTTCCGGCAAAGCTCTTCGGACTTGTTGCCCCCCACATCGACCTGGGGATCGGGAAGAAAGTCTATGCCGAAGCCTACCGTTCCATCCGCCGGCTCCGTCCGCGCCGGGTTCTGCTCCTCGGCACCGGCCACAATCTCGCCGACGGGTATTTCAGCCTGACCGAGAAAGATTACGAAACGCCCCTCGGCCGGGTGACGACGGACCGGGAGGCTGTCCGGGCGCTGAAAAAGGCCGGGGGGAGGGCCGTCTCTGCGTACGATATCCACCATCGATCGGAGCATTCCCTCGAATTTCAGCTCGTCTTTCTCCAGCACCTCTTCGGTGCCTCATTCACCGCTGTGCCCATCCTCTGCGGCTCGTTCGTCCGCGATCTGGCCAGGGTTTCGCGCCCCTCCGAGATACCGGGTGTCAGCGGATTCCTGGCAGCGCTCAGGACCCTGCGCGAAGAGGACCCGGCCGGCACGCTGGTCGTCGCTGGTATCGATTTCTCTCATATCGGTCCGAAGTTCGGTCACCGCGAGTGGGCGTCCTCGCTGCTCCTGGAGGCCAAGACACATGACCGGGCTCTCATCGCTGCTCTTGCCGCCGGCGACGGAGCGGCCTTTTGGGCGGAATCCCGGAAGGTCAGGGACCAGTACAATGTCTGCGGTTTTTCGACCCTGGCCGTCCTCCTCGACGCCTTCCCCGGGATGAAAGGCCGGCTGCTGGATTACGAATTCTGGAAGGAAGAAGCGACCCAGTCGGCGGTCAGCTATGCCGCGATCGTTCTCGAGGCCGAATGATAGAAGGAGGTCAGCCATGACGGATTTTGGAGGCGCAGTCCAGGACAAACCCCGGTATGAACTGGCGATCATCGGCGTTCCCTTCGACGAGAAATCCTCTTACCTCCGTGGCGCGGCGGGGGGGCCGGCCGCCATCCGGGCCTCCTCGACCGGAAAGGCCCGGAATCCCGTCACCGAGCTGGGCGTCGACCTCGAACACGACACGGTCATGGTCGACCTCGGAGATGTCGATACCTCGGGCGATGTGGACAAGACCTTCCTCCGGATCGAAGCGGCCGTGGCCGCGGTTTTCAAGAAAAAAGCCAGGCCCATCCTGCTGGGCGGTGACCACTCCATCACCTACCCCGTTCTCAAGGCTGTAGCCCGGGCCCATCGGGCCGTCGACATCCTCCATTTCGACGCCCACCCCGACCTTTACGAGGATCTTTACGGCGACCGCTTATCCCATGCCTGCCCGTTTGCCCGGATCATGGAGGAAGGGTTGGCCAAGACGCTCGTCCAGGTGGGAGTCCGGGCGGCCACGGCCGATCAGCGGGCCATGGCCCGGCGCCACGGAGTCCGGATGGTCGAGATGAAGAATTTCCGGGAGGGATTGACGTTCGAATTCAAGCATCCCCTTTACATCTCTTTCGACCTCGACGGCCTCGACCCGGCCTTCGCTCCCGGTGTTGCCCACCAGGAGGCCGGCGGTCTGACGACGCGCCAGGCGATCGACCTCATCCATCGGCTCAAAGCCAGGATCATCGGGCTTGACGTCGTCGAGCTCAATCCCGCGCTGGACCCCTCCGGGATCACGGCCTCTGCGGCGGTAAAGATCGTCAAGGAAGTAGCCGGGATGATGATAAGGAAATAGCCGGAATGGCCTCGCTCCCACAAGAATTATGGTGAGAATTATGGTGACACTTAACTTAATTCACGGAAGCAATCCTCTGGAATTAAGTTAAGTGTCACCATAATTCATGGAGGATCTTGATGCTTAAACGATTTTCGACTTTTCTTATCGCCTGTTTTATCCCCGTCTTGTTCCTGGCCGGTCAGTCGGTGCCGTTCGACAAGTACTTCATCGACAAGACGATGCGGATCGATTATTTCCACGTCGGGAACGCCCGGGAGGAAGCCGTCACCCTGGACCGCGTTTACGAGCAGGGGACCTGGGCCGGAAGCCGACGGAACCTCATCGATCCCTTCGACATCGGCCGTTACGCCTACAAGGTCTACGACGTCTCTTCCGGATCCTTGATCTTCTCCAAAGGGTTCGACAGCTACTTCGCCGAATACAAGACGACGCAGTGGGCGCTCGACGGTCTCAAGAGAACTTACCATGAAACTGCCCTCGTTCCTTTTCCCAAGGCCAAGGTCAGGTTCGTCGTCGAGCTCAGGGACAGGCAGAATGTGCTCCAGCTCGTTTTTAGCACCGAAATCGATCCGGCGGATATCTATATCACCCGGGAATCTCTGGCAGCGGGCGTCAAGGTGTTCGAAGTCCTGAAGAGCGGCGATCCGCACGAGAAGGTGGACGTGGCCTTCATCGCCGAGGGCTATACGGCCGCCGAGGAAACGAAGCTCAAGGCGGACCTGGAGCGTTTCCGGGAGGTCTTTTTCAAGCTTGAGCCCTACAAGAGCCATCGCGGCAGTTTCAATTTTTACGGCGTCTTCAAGCCCTCCGAGGAAAGCGGCTGTGACGAGCCGAGCCACGGGAGCTACAAGAACACGGCGGTGGGCTCGACCTTCGATTCTCTGGGCTCGGAACGCTACCTGCTGACCGAGGACAACAAGAGCCTGCGCGACATCGCCGCCCACGTTCCCTACGACGCCCTCTTCATCATGGTCAACCACAAACGCTACGGCGGCGGCGGGATCTACAACTTCTTCTGCACTTTCACGGTCGACAACCAGTGGCACGAATACCTCTTCCTCCATGAATTCGGCCACTCCTTCGCCGGGCTGGCGGACGAGTATTACACCTCGTCTGTGGCGTATAACGAGTTCTATCCCAAGGGGATCGAGCCGCTCGAGGCGAACATCACCGCCCTCCTCGACCCCAAGAACTTCAAATGGAAAAATATGGTCGGCCCCGGAATGGCCGTTCCCACACCCTGGGAAAAAGAAGAGTACGACCGGATGGACAATGCCTACCAAAAGGTCCGCCAGGAGTTAAACGCCAGGATCGCCGCGCTGAAAAAGAAGAGAGCGCCTGAAGCCGAAGTGGCCAAAGCCGAGGAGGAATCCGAACGGCTCTCGCTTGAGCACGCCCGGAAAATGGACGACTTCCTGAGGAAGAGCAAGTTCTGGGGCAAGGTCGGCGCTTTCGAAGGGGCCGGCTATTCCTCCGAGGGCCTCTACCGGCCGGCCCTCGACTGCTTGATGTTCAGCAAGGGAGCGAAGCCCTTCTGCAAGGTCTGCGAGCAGGCCGTCGCCCGCGTCATCGATTACTACTGCAAATGATATCTTCTGCGGCGTCTACCTGATCGAGAACGGCAAGAAGCGCGGGCTGACCAGTCCCCGCATGTTGGAGCAATTCGGCGGTTGGAGCAAGGTATTTGAAGTACCGGCCGAGGAGAGGTGCGGGCTGTTGTCAGCAAAAGGGGGGTTGATGATGGGAACCAAAAAGGTGGGGGCTTTCTCCAGCCCGCGCAAGAAAGCCAAAATCATTATAACATGCAAAAAGCAAAAGTAAAGATATTTTTTAAATTTTTTTAAAAATATTTTTGACGATTGAATTTTCCCTGGAGATTTCGGAAAATAGAAGCGGGCCTTGCGGAAAAGAGGAGAACCGACTATGCCGTATTTCAAAGACCAGAAAGAGATGCATGATATCCAGCGTGCCTTCTTCGAGAGGCTCGCTACCGACCCGGAAGTTGGCCCCAAGCTCCGGGAGGCAGGGCTCGTCATCCGCTTCCAGGTCCATGATCCCGCCGGGAGCGTGACCATCGACTGCCGCGGAGAGGCCGGCGAAGGCCGCTATTTCGTCACCGCCCTCGGCGAGAACGATCTCCGCCCGGACATCACGCTGACGAGCTCGGCGGACCTGAGTCATGAATTCTGGCAGGGCCGGGTCAACATCATCAACGCCCTCTTCAGCGGAAAGGTCAAGGCCGCCGGAAATGTCACCCAGGCGATGAAGTTCGTGCCTGCGCTCAAGCCGATCGCCGACATCTATAAAGATGTCTTGACATCTTTGGGGCGCCAGGACCTGATTCTGAAATAAGAGGAAAAATCGAAAAAATAGGCTTGACATGGTTCTCTTTTTTATATAAATGTGAGGACAAGATTGAGGCCTTGAATCCAATGACGTTGAATGGACATGATGCTTGACGGTTCGGCCCTCAATGTGGACTGCGACTGATAACGAATTTCAAAGGAGGTATAACGCTATGGCTTACGCATTCACCAACTCAAGAGGGGTGAAGTACTATCTGCATTCGAAAAAAGTCAACCTCAAGGGCGGCCGCGAGCAGATGATTTTCTTTTTCGCCCGCGATATCCGGCCCGGTGCCCTGGAGGCCGTTCCGGCCGGGTACAAGGTGATCGAGACGACCAAGACGGGGATGCCCATCCTGAAGAAAGCCTGAGAATTCTCTTACCGAGCGCAACAGAGGCGGGGACGGTTCTCGCCGAGAGCCGCCCCCGCTTTTCGTTCCTGCCGTCTCATCCTTCCGCCCCCGATATTGAATTGACGGGCCTTTTTGTTCTCATTATACTCTGGGTATGAAAACCCGAAAGACGCTCGATTTTTCACTGGCGGCCATCCTTATCATGGCCGTCGTCTGCGCGGCCGGCTGCCGCGGAAAAGGAGAGAAGGAAACAATTTCCGGCGAGCCGGCCCGGCTGCAGATTGCCGTCATCCCCAAGGGGACGACCCACGAGTTCTGGAAATCCATCCACATGGGAGCTCAGATGGCGGCGGATGAATTCGACGTCGAGATCATCTGGAAGGGCCCTCAGAAGGAAGACGACCGGGCGCAGCAGATCACGGTGGTCGAGGACTTCGTCAGCCGCGGCGTGGACGGCATCGTCCTCGCGCCTTTAGACGAGCGGGCCCTCTGCCGGCCCGTCCAGGACGCCGTTCGGGAAAATATCCCAGTCGTGATCATCGATTCCGGTCTGCAGGGAAGCGATTTCATCAGCTACGTCGCCACCGATAATTACAAAGGGGGAGTCATGGCTGCGAGAAGGCTGGCCGCGTTCCTCCAGAACACAGGCCGGATCTTCCTCATCCGCTACCAGGAAGGCTCGGCCAGCACGACGCAGCGGGAGCAGGGATTCCTAGATACGCTCCAGGCCGAGGCGCCCGGCATCTCCCTCCTCGTCCAGGATCAATACGCGGGGACGACCACGGAAAGCGCCTACCAGCTGACGGAGAACTTGATCAGCCGGTTCCCCGATGTCGACGGCGTCTTCTGCCCCAACGAGTCCAGCACCTTCGGGGCCCTCCGGGCGTTCCAGGAATCGGGTCTGGCGGGTAAGATCGTCTTCATCGGCTTCGACAGCTCGCCGAAGCTCGTCCAGGCTCTCCGGGACGGACACATCCAGGGACTCGTCCTCCAGAACCCGGTCCGCATGGGCTACCTGGGCGTCAAGCAGATGACGCTCCATCTCCGCGGCCAGGCCATCGACAAACTCATCGACACGGGAGTGTATATGGCGACCGGAGAGAACATGGACGATCCCGAGATCCGGCCGCTCCTTCTCCCCGATTTTTCTAAGTACCCGAACATCTGAACTGATGGACGAGAGCCGCAGCCCGCTCCTCCGCATGGAAGGCATCTCCAAGCATTTCGGGGCCACCTGCGCCCTCGAGGCGGTGGATTTCGATCTCCAGAGAGGGGAGGTCCACGCCCTGGTCGGGGAGAACGGAGCCGGCAAGAGTACCCTAATCAAGATCCTGAGCGGGGCCGTCAGGCCCGACCGGGGAACGATCCGGCTTGAGGGTCGCCGGTTCACTCCGGCGAGTCCTCTGGAGAGCCGGCGGGCCGGCATCTCCGTCATCTACCAGGAACTCAACCTGGCGCCCCACCTGACCGTCGAGGAAAACATCATGCTTGGCCGGGAGTGGCATGCCTATGGCTTCATCCGGCGCCGCAGGATGCGGGAGAAAGTGCGGGAGGTGCTGAGTCTCGTCCATCACCAGGAGATCGCGCCGGATATCCCGGTGGGGCAGCTGAGCATGGCGGCCCGCCAGGTCGTCGAGATCGCCCGCGCGCTCCTGGAGCAGGCCAGGATTCTGGTCATGGACGAACCGACGAGCTCGCTCGCGGGCGAGGACAGCCAGCGGCTTTTCGGTATCATCCGTCGCCTCAAATCCCAGGGTGTGACCATCATCTACATCAGCCATTTTCTGGAGGAAGTCCAGGAGGTGGCCGACCGAATTACGGTCCTGCGGGACGGCAAGAAGGCCGGCTCGGGTCGGAGCGAAGAGATATCCCTCGACAATATCATCGGGATGATGGTCGGCGGCGAGGTCAAGGAAATGTTCCCGCGGGTAGCCCGCCAGCCCGGCCCGGAAGCTCTCCTGGCCTCTGAATTCAAGGGAAAGCGCATGCCCGCCGCCATGACCCTGTCGCTCCGGAGGGGCGAGATCTTTGGTATAGCCGGGCTGGTCGGCTCGGGAAGGACGGAGTTCCTGCGGGCCGTTTTCGGCCTGGACATAGTCGAGGAAGGCTGGGTCCGGATCGGCCGCGACGAAATCCTTACGGGAGGTCCGCGGGAGCGTATCCGCAGTGGCCTCGGGCTCTTGAGCGAAGACAGGCAGGGCGAGGGGCTGGCCTTGAGCCGGTCGATCGCCGACAACCTGACGCTCAGTTATTTCGCTCCCTACGTCCGTTCGGGATTTCTGCGGGTTGGCCAGCAGAAAAAGGCCAGCTGGGAGTGGATCCAGCGAATGAAAATCAAAGCCACGAGCCCGACTCAACTTGTCCAAAGCCTCTCCGGAGGAAACCAGCAGAAAGTGGCTCTGGCCAGGCTCCTCCATCAGAACGCCGATGTCTTCCTCCTGGACGAGCCGACTCGCGGCATCGATATCGTCAGCAAGTCTCAGATCTATGAATGGATGGGTGAGCTGGCGTCCCGGGGGAAATCCATCCTCTTCGTCAGCTCTTATTTTCCTGAGCTTCTCGGCGTCTGCGATCGGATCGCCGTCTTCCACCGCGGGCAGCAGGTGGACGTGAGACCGACGGAGGAGTGGGACGAAGAACGGCTTCTCGCGGCCGCGACCACTGGGAGGAGCGAAGCGCGCTGAAAGGAAGACGATCATGAAAGGAGCGACCGGAGGGAACCGCAGAATCCGCCTGCTGGTGAATTTCCTGGGCCCCTTCCTGGGCCTCCTGCTTGTCATTATCATCTTCTCGCTCCTGCCCGACGTCCAGGACCGCTTCCTTCGCCTCGGGAATCTCAAGAGCGTGGCCACCCAGTCGGTCATCGTCGCCCTGGGCGCCCTGGGCATGACCTTTGTCATCATCAGCGGGGGCATCGACCTCTCGGCCGCTTCCAACATCGCCCTCTCGAGCTGTGTCATCGCCTTTGTCGTCAACGCCGGCTGGTCTCCGTGGCTGGGCATTCTCGCTGGTGTTCTGGTCGGCGGCCTGATCGGTTTCGTCAACGGGACGCTGATCACCACCCTGCGATTGGTCCCGTTCATCGTCACCCTCGGCATGCTGGGCATCGCCCGGGGCGCGGCCAAATGGATGGCCGGCAACCAGAAGATCGACGCCCCAATCACCTGGGTGAATGAGCTCATGGCCCGGAGCCCCCGGCCGTCCTGGCTGTTGATGGCTCCGGGAGTCTGGCTGATTATCCTTTTGGCCGTGGCCACGGCCGTCGTGCTGCGCTTCACCGTGTTCGGCCGGCACGTCTTCGCCATCGGCTCCAATGAGGCCACGGCCCGGCTCTGCGGCGTCCGGACGAAGCGCACCAAGATCATCATCTACGTCCTGGCCGGGCTGTTCTGCGGGCTGAGCGGGGTGATGGAGTTCTCCCGGCTGACGGTCGGCGACCCGACGGTCGCCGTCGGGCTAGAACTCGATATCATCGCCGCCGTGGTCATCGGCGGCGGCAGCCTCAGCGGCGGGCAGGGAAGCATCCTCGGGTCGATGATCGGGGTGTTTATCATGGCCTTCCTGCGGAACGGCTGCACGATGATGGGCTGGCCGAACTACATCCAGGAGATCATTATCGGTTTCATCATCGTCGTCGCCGTCAGCCTGGACCAGCTCCGCTACCGGCGCGACTCCTGAGAAAAGGGGAGAGACGTGGGAGGAACGAAGGAACGCCTTCCCAGGATGATCCACGCCCGGGCGCCCCTGCGGGTGAATGACATCGGTGGCTGGACGGACACCTGGTTCGCCCGTGAGGGCTGGGTGTTGAACATGGCTATCGTCCCGCCCGTCGAGGTCCAGATCAAGGTCTTCGAGAACAGGGAGAAGAGAAAAAAACGGGTCCTGCTCCACACCGAAAACTACGGCGAAAGTTTCTGGGTCAATCCGGACCGGCCGGCCGCCTCACCCCATCCCTTCCTTCAGCACATCGTCGCGCGCCTCGCGCCTCCGGAGCACCTCAAGCTCGAGATCAACCTCTTCTCTCCCGTCCCGGCCGGAATCTCCACCGGGACGTCGGCGGCGGTCTGCGTCGCCCTCCTCGGAGCGCTGAGCTTTTTGAAGCACGGCCGGGTGGTGCTCAAGGATATCGTCTCCTTAGCCCACCGGGTTGAGACCGAGGACCTCAAGCAGCAGAGCGGCGTCCAGGACCAGATCTGCACCGCCTACGGCGGGGTGTGTTTCATCCACATGTATCGCTATCCGCAAGCCCGGGTGGAGAAAATGGTCCTGGAGCCCCGCGTCTGGGAAGAAATCGACCGCCGGCTCTGCCTGGTCTACCTGGGCAGGCCCCATCTGTCCTCAGCCATTCATGAACGGGTGATCGCCGGGCTGGAGAGAGGCGGTCCGGAGTGGAAAACACTCGAACGCATGAAACAGCTTCCGGCGCTGGCGAAGACGGCCCTTCTCGACGGCGATCTGGAATCCCTGGGTGCCGTCATGGTGGAGAACACCGAATGCCAGCGGGCCCTCTACCACGAGCTGGTCTCAGCCGGGGCCGACGCCATTGCCTCTCTGGCCAAGAAATGCAAGGCATCCGGCTGGAAGGTCAACGGCGCTGGCGGCAAGGGCGGGTCGATGATTATCCTGGCCAGCCCGGACGACGGGCTGAAGAGGAGAATGCTTAGGGAGATGGTCGCCCTGGGAAAAGGCATCCGGCCGCTTCCGGCCTCGCTCTCCCAAAACGGTCTCGAAGCCTGGGAAATATAGGCTCGGGGCAGTGGCATCGAAACCGGGCTCGATTTCTCCCAGCGCGGAAATTGTCATTGCGAGAAACAAAGTGACGAAGCAATCTCCATGAGATCGCCACGGTGCCTTCGACGCCTCGCGACGCCCGCTCACTCCTCATACGGATTTCTCATGCCATTGCCCCTCGCCGGGCCGAAGAGATGGAAATCCTCTGAATCGTAGCGACGCTTAACTTAATACCATGGGCTTGTCTGCCCGCTCGCCTCCGGATGACTTTCTCGCTCATACCCCTCGCCTTGGGAAAAGAAAGAGCTATAGCTAGCCGATTGTTTTGCCAGCGCGGAAGAATTATGGTGACACTAAACTTAACCTGGATTATTCATGAAATGAAGAGTAAAAAATTCCCTCTCCCGTCCGAGACTGTGTCGCAATTAGAAAGGGATTGCAGATCAACAATAAAAATATTCATGGGAAATCCATATTGATATAATACGATAGAAGCCGATGAAACAGGAGTAAGGATGGCCTAT
>JBAQGA010000153.1:0-31245 GCA_049287565.1 Candidatus Aminicenantales bacterium | reverse complement strand
TCCCACGGGAGTGGACGGCCGCCTCCGCAGCGACATCGACCTCCTGCGCCAGGCGGAGGAGGTCGATCTTGTCGCCCTTTACGGACCCGAGCACGGCGTTCGGGGAAACGCCCAGGCCGGCGAGTATGTTCCTTTCTATTTCGACGAAAAATATCAAATCCCCGTTTTCAGCCTATATGGGCAATCGCAGAAGCCCGATCAGGGGATGTTCAAACACATCGATGAGTACATGCGCTCGTTCGATACAATAGGGACGGGAAAGATCCCCGATGGCCAGATGATCGAGGACGTCGAGGTCCTGATCTATGATATCCAGGATGTCGGGACCCGTGTTTATACCTATGCGGCGACGATGGCTTATGCTATGCAAGCGGCTGCCGAGAGTGGGATTCCGTTCATCGTGCTCGATCGTCCGAACCCCATCAACGGCCTGGATATGGAAGGTCCGGTTCTCGAGTACCCCGACCATAGCTCGTTCATCGGGCTCTACCCGATCCCGGAGAGACATGGGATGACGGTCGGAGAGCTCGCCCTGTTGATCAATGATCAATTCCTTGAGAAAAGAGCCGAGCTGACGGTCGTGCCGATGGAAGGCTGGCGTCGGGAGATGTGGTACGATGAGACGGGCCTGCCTTGGGTCATTCCCTCGCCGAATATGCCGAGCCTGGACACGGCGATTGTCTATCCGGGACAGGTCTGTCTGGAGGGGACGAACGTCTCCGAGGGGAGAGGAACGACCAGGCCGTTCGAACTCTTCGGAGCTCCCTGGATCGACGGCTACGAGCTCGCTCGAAAGCTCAACGGGCTCGAACTGGGGGGCGTCATCTTCCGGGAAGCCTGGTTTACCCCGACCTTCTCGAAATTCGCCGGCGAGCAGTGCGGAGGGACGCAGATCCATGTCGCCGACAGGACGGCCTATCGGCCATTTAAGACGGCCTTATATATCGTCAAAATGATCCAGGACATGTATCCGCAAGAGTTTGAATTTCACGTTGACTATTTCGACAAGGTCATGGGGACGGCGAAAGTGAGAGAAAGACTGCAAAATGGTCGGGGAGTCGCCGAGATCCTGGAGGACTTGGAACCAGCCATCAAGGATTTTGCCGCACTTCGCCGCCCGTATCTCTTATATGAATAGGCAGGCTGGCCGCGCCGCGACGTGACCCACTGGGCTCTCGGGAAACGCCTACCAATGGATTGCAATGTCCGGCCGTATTCCGTAAAATATTGATTCCATTCCACCCCATAGACCGGAGTGCCAAAGAAATAGACACCTCTGATCTAAGGAGATATTGTTGTGTCCAACAATGCTTATGCTTACGCCCTGGCCAACCCGCTTTCCGTCATCCTCGATAAGGATCCCGGGGATTTCAGCCGTTCCGACTTCCTCAAGGTGATCGACCAGAAACACATCGAGCGGATCACTTTCCATTACACCGCCCTCGACGGCAAGCTCAAGGAGCTGAAACTCCCCGTGGCTGATCCTGGGCAGGCGGAGTCCATCCTGGCCGAGGGGGAGAGAGTGGACGGCTCGTCCCTGTTCAAGGGAATGGTAGACGCTTCCCTTTCCGACCTCTATGTTGTGCCTGTCTACCGGACGGCGTTCCTCAACCCCTTCGACGGAGGCAGCCTCGACTTCATCTGCCGTTACCTGACCAAAGTAGGTGAACTCGCTCCCTTCGCCTTGGACAGCATCCTGGCCAAGGCCTGTCGGGTCTTCCGCCGGAATTCCGGCCTGGAGCTCCAGACGCTGGGCGAGCTCGAGTTCTTCCTGCTCAATGATAGAAATCCCCATCTCTTTCTGGCCCAGAAACAGCAGGGCTACCACGCCGCCGCTCCCTATCTAAAGAGCGGCCAGATCCTCAACGAGATGGTCCGCTCGATCACCCAAATTACGGGAGCGGTCAAGTATGCCCACAGCGAAGTCGGATATGTCGAGAGCGTCCGCTCGGACCTTGAGGAGATCAGCGGCAAGCAGGCTGAACAGCTCGAGGTCGAGTTCCTGCCTCGCCCGGCCGAAGAGATGGCCGATGCCCTCGTCCTCAGCCGTTGGCTCATCCGCAACATCGCCTACAAATACGGCTGCGTGGCCACGTTCACGCCCAAGATCGAGGAAGGGATGGCGGGTAACGGTCTGCATTTCCATCTCGAGCTTCTCCGGGACGGGAAAAACATCATGACCGACGAGGACGGGAAGCTTTCTGTCCCGGCGCGGCGGCTGATCGGCGGGCTGTGTGCTTACGCCGATTCGCTGACGGCCTTCGGCAACACGGTTTCTTCGGCCTACCTGAGACTTGTGCCCAACCAGGAGGCGCCGACGCGGATCTGCTGGAGCGACCTCAACCGGAGCTCCATGATCCGCGTCCCCCTGGGTTGGTCCAACCTTCACCATCTGGCCAAGAGACTCAATCCCCAGGAATCATCTGCTTTCAGCGATGCCGCTAGCCGCCAGACCGTCGAGCTGCGGAGTCCCGACGGCAGCGCCATCATTCATCTCCTCCTGGCCGGGATCACCATGGCTGCCGACTGGGCTTTCCGCGAGGATGATTCCCTGTTCAAGAAGAACCTGCCGCTCGAGCTGGCTGATAAGCTCTATGTCCAAGGCAATATTTTTACCGACAAGGGTCTCCTCCAGAAACTGCCGACGCTCCCCCGAAGCTGTGTGGAATCGAGCCGCATTCTGCTCGAAAAGCGGGAGCTCTTCGAGAGGGACGGTGTCTTCCCGCCCAGCATTATCGATTACGTGGCCAAACTGCTTCGCGCCGAGAACGACGAGGATATGAACCAGAGGCTTATCGACCTTCCGGCCGATGACCGCCTCTTGGAGACGCGGAAGATCATGCATAAGGACCTCCATCGGCACTGAGCTTTGGGGTTGAGCAAATCGTCTGCGGTGAAGGACGTGTTCGTTTGGGATCGGCGTTGATGCCGAAGGAGACCATGACCCCCAAGGAAAGATGGCTGGCCGTCGTCCAGCGCCGGAAACCGGACCGGGTGCCGATGGATTACTGGGGGACCGATGAGACTTCGGCGTTGTTGAGGAAACGCCTCGGCTGCCGAACGATCCAGCAAGCATTGGCCAAGCTCCATATCGATTATGTGGTCAAAGTTCAGCCTGAATACCGGGGCCCTCGTCTTCCCCGGCGGACCGATGTCTTCGGCCGGAGATACTCTTATCTAGGCTATGGGACAGGGATATATGATGAATGTATCTCCCATCCGCTGGCCCAGTATCGCTCGGTCGAGGAGATCGATCGCGACTATCAGTGGCCGAACCCGGACTGGTGGGATTACAGCGGGATCCGCGGTCAGATCAGGGGAAGAGAGATCTTTCCTATCCGGGGCGGCGGCTCCGAGCCATTCCTGATTTACAAAGACCTGCGCGGCCAGGAGCAGGCCTTCATGGACCTGATCGAGCACCCGGACATCGTCCATTATTGCCTGGACAAGCTTTTCGACCTGGCCTATGAGAACACCGTCCGTATCTATGAGGAGATCCCGGGAAAGATCACTTTGACCTATGTGGCCGAGGACATGGGTGGCCAGAACGACCTGATGATTTCTCCGGTCTACATCCGCGAGTTCCTTCTGCCGCGCATGAAGCGGATGATCGACCTGGCCCACGAAGCCGGAGCCTACGTTTTTCACCACAACGACGGCAACTGTCGCCGGATCGTTCCCGAAATGGTCGAAGCCGGCATCGATATCCTCAATCCCATCCAATGGTGGAACACGGGATTCGACCGGGCTGAGCTCAAACGGGAGTTCGGATCAAAGGTCGTCTTCCACGGCGCTATGGACAACCAGAACACGCTTCCTTTCGGCAGCCGGGAGGACGTCCGCCGCGAAGTCCGCGAGAATCTGGATATCCTCGGGAAGGGGGGCGGTTACATTCTGGCGCCGTGCCACAATATCCAACCGATCACCCCCGTCGAGAACATCATCGCCATGTACGAGGCCGGATTCGAATTCGGCTGGGCCTGAGAATCCAGACTTGGACCGGCTTCCCATTTGCCCTCAGTCCGTCATCTCCCGATGGGCTCTGAATTCTTTGAGCAATGTCTTCCAGAGGGAGTTGAACTTCTCCTGGAGTGAATCGTAGACCGCGAAGTTCTTCGTCTGCGGTTCGATGGTCCGTTTCTCTGTCTTGACTCTTTCAGCGACGATTTCGGCGATGCCTACGGTCCGGCCCCTTTCTTTTTCGTAGCTCCAGATGGACTGGAGCGCCGCTCCGTAGGCCGCTGCCTCCTCTTCGGCGAGCGTGACCACCGGTGTTTTCAAGACATCGGCCACGACCTGCAGCCAGAGTGGGCTTTTCGCTCCCCCGCCCGTTGCCCTTATCTGGGTCGGGCTGAGTCCGAGCGACCGCATCCGGGAGAACCCGTAGCCGAGGTTGAGGATGGTCCCTTCCATGATCGACCTGGCGAGGTGGGCGGCGTTGAAGGTCCTCTTGTTGAGGCCGAAAAGCACACCGGTCGAAAAAGGCAGGGCGGGAACCCTTTCACCGTCGATAAAAGGCAGGAAGACGAGCCCGTTTGAGCCGGCCGGGGCGCGGGAGGCGAGAGCTTCGAGCTCCTGGTTGGAAAGTCCGTGCAGGGACTTGAAGAGCTCGGTCGTGTTGGTGACGTTCATGGTGCAGAGCAGGGGAAGCCAACCGCCGGTGCTGTCACAGAAGGCGGCGATCTCCCCTTCCGGGTCGACGAATGGCTTGTTGAAATAAGAATAAACCGTGCCGGATGTCCCCAGGCTGATGGTGCAGAGGCCGGGTTTAACATTGCCCGTCCCGATGGCCCCCATCATGTTGTCGCCTCCTCCACTGGAGACAAGCACGTCTGCCATCCCATAGCGCTTGGCGATATTCCTCTTGACCTTGCCAAGAGGCTCTTCGGGGTGACAGAGGTCAGGGAGCTTCGCTTCCAGGGAAGGGTCGATGGCCGCCAGAGTTTCTCGATGCCAGACCCGTTTCCGGATATCCATCAGCCCGGTCCCGGAGGCATCCCCGTATTCCATGGCCGCTTTGCCGGTGAGCCGGTGATTGAGGTAGTTATGGGGGAGGAGCACGGTTTTGAGCCGGGCATAATTTTGCGGCTCTTTCCGCTTCAGCCAAAGGATCTTGGAAGCGGTGAATCCGACGGCCAGGCTGATGCCGAGCTTCCTGATGGAGCTCTTTTTCCCTCCGAGCTTCTCGATGATGTATTCCGTCTCGGCGATCGTCGAGGTGTCATTCCAGAGCTTGGCCGGTCGGATCGGCCCTCCTTTTTCGTTCAGGGCGACGAATCCATGTTGCTGCCCGGACACGCCGAGGGAGACGATCTTCTTGCGGTGGATGTGGGATTCGGTGAGCGCTTTGGTCAGGGCTTTTTCCAGCGCTTCCACCCAGACGCGGGGGTCCTGCTCGCTTTCGCCCGGCTTCAAGTTGGCGACATGTCGATGCGGGGCTGCGCCGCGGCCCCTGACCCTGCCCTTGAAATCGACGACCAGGACCTTGGTTCCCTGTGTCCCCGAATCTATTCCGATGGCATACATCATGTCCTCCTTGATCAGCGGCTATTGCTTATTAAGGAGGAGATACTGAGTGGATGAGGCGACCATTCGAACACCTATGCGGCCGCTCATTTTTTCTTTTTTCCTCCGATCGCCTCTTCGACCCCCTCCTCGAACGGTTCGGTCAAGATGGGGACGATCCATCCCTCCGGGCTTGCGGCGTAGGTCTCGATCGATTCCAGCACGCTCACAGGATACTTGAGCATGTTGAAGGCCATGTCCACCTGGTCTGAATAGCCCCGGTCTTTCTTGAAGGAGAACGGATAAAAGACGTTCCTCTCGTAGTAGACGTTGCCTCCGCGGACCGGGAGCATCCGGGTCTGGTTATTGGTGCCGAAGGAATAGACAAGCCCCCGCGCCAGGTAATACCAGGGTCCGTGCTGGATATAGACGAAGGGTTGCTCGGCCGAGGCGGGTCCTCCTTTAAGGTTGGTCATGGCCAGGTCGAGGTAGAGATTGGCGAAGGCGACGCCTTTGTCCTGATTATAAAAGGTAACCCAGGGTGTGTCCGGCCGGAGCACGATGACATGTTCCGGGTGCATCCTGGTGCGGCTCAGGTCGATCTCCTCCACTGGGCCGTTGATGACCTTATAGCCGACGTTTTTGAACACTTTTTTATTGAAGACGACCTCGCCATTGCGGAGAGCTTTGACGAACATGTCTTCGCTGACATGAATCGTCGTTTCGACAAGGATGAAGGGCCTGTTTGCGTAGAAATGATAGGTTATGCTGGCCAGAACTTGCGGATAGTGGGGGAGCGGGGCCGTGATGCGGACCGAGTAGAAGACCGGTCCGCTCACCTCCACAAAGGCCGGATCCTCCCAATCCGAGGTGTGCGTCCAGGTGTGGGGAGGCGAATAGACGCCGGGATTCCAGTGGATGGAGCCGTTGGTCTCGAGCTTATGCTCGAGGCGAGTCTTCGAGGTCTTCTCGAAGATCTCGTAGATGACACCGCTCTTTTTGTTCAAGGTCACCCTGTAGAAGCCGTTTTCGATGGTCTTGCCGATCCCGCTGCCGAAGACTTTGAGATCCGAGGGATAGGCCGGCTGCGGCGACGAAGGATTGTTGTAGAAAACAAGGTAAGTGGCTTTTTCTTTGGGCTTGAGGTTGGCCAGGAAAGCGATGCTCAACGAGATCGTGGGATGATAACGGATAATCCGTTCGCCGGTTTTTTCGTCCTTCTCCTCGACCGACAGGATCTTCTGGTCCGCCCAGGTGACTTGGTCGTAGATCTGGGAAGGAATCTCCGTATAGGTGACATCGTTCGCCGCGCGCTCCGCCTTGATGACCCTGATCTCATCGCCGGACTTGAGGGAGTCGGCGAGGACTCCGATTGTAGCATGAATGGGGTAATGGGGACGCTCGAAGCCGTTTTCCTCGGAGACGATGAGCGCCAGGTAGTTTTTCCAATCGGGATTCCAGTATCCCTTGAGGGCAGGAGAGGAGAGCTTCCGGGTGAAAGTCGCGGTCTTTTTCGTTTTAGGGTTCTCGAGCAGCATCTCGATCTCGTAACTCTGTTTTCCCTGCCAGGGAAAGCGGACTTTTGCCTCAAACGGTTGCTGACCTTGGATACTATTTCCCGGAACGTCTTCGCCCCCTTGAAAGAGAAGAAAATCCCGGCCGCGGATCCCGTTAACGGTGATGCGGGTGACCTTCCAGGTTCCTTTGGAGAGCGCGGCCGTATCGGTGAAGGCGGCTTTAATAAAATACCAGGGCTCGCCCCCGACCGGATATCCGAATTCAGCGGTGGAGGCTGGGCGTAAAACACACAAGGATAGAAGAAGGAAGAGACAAACCTTCGCCTTCATGAGTCCCTCCTTTCATGAGATCCCTCTTCTCAAGGAAGGGAGTTTAATGAAAGATGTCCGGGAAATCAAGGCGATTGACAGGCCAGACTCTGTCTGTGTTAAGCTTCCGCGTGGGGAGAAGACGGTATGCGATTGGGCCCGCTCGACTGGCTCACCATCGTCCTGTATTTCTTGATCAGTCTGGGTATAGGACTATACTACCGGCGCAGGGCAACCAAGAGCGTCAGCGACTTCTTCCTCTCCGGCCGCAACGTCGCCTGGTGGCTGGCCGGGACTTCGATGGTGGCGACGACGTTCGCCGCCGACACTCCGCTGGCCGTTACCGGTCTGGTGGCCCGCAACGGCATCGCCGGAAACTGGATCTGGTGGAGCATGGCCTTCAGCGGCATGCTGACCGTCTTTTTCTATTCGCGTCTCTGGCGGCGGGCCGGGGTGCTGACCGATATGGAATTCGCCGAGCTCCGATACAGCGGCCGCCCGGCCCGGTTCCTGCGGGGCTTTCGGGCTTTTTACCTGGGTTTGCCGATCAACCTAGTGATCATGGGTTGGGTCAACCTGGCGCTGGTGAAGATCCTGATGCTTGTCCTCGGGGTGACCAAGGTCCAGGCCCTCCTGCTCACGATCGGAGTCATGTTCATCACGGCCGCCATCTCGACTCTCTCCGGACTTTGGGGGGTCCTGGTCACCGACATGTTCCAATTCATCCTGGTCATGGGGATGGTCGTCGTGCTGGCGGTTATCGCCGTCCATAATGCCGGCGGCATGAGCGGTCTGGTCAGCACCGTCCAGTCGATCGATAAAAGCGGCGGGGCCCAGGGCTCGATCCTATCCTTCGTGCCTGACCTCAACTCGGCCTGGATGCCCCTGCTCACTTTCCTTGTTTATATCGCCGTCAACTGGTGGGCCTCCTGGTATCCAGGAGCCGAGCCCGGAGGCGGAGGGTTCATCGCCCAGCGGATCCTGAGCGCCAAGGACGAAAAACATTCGCTTCTGGCGACCCTCTGGTTCAACATCGCTCACTACGCGCTCCGGCCCTGGCCCTGGATCCTGGTGGCGCTGGTCGCGGTGGCGCGTTTTCACGGAGACCCGGGCTTTGCCGCCGACCCCGAATCGGGTTACATCCGCATCCTGATCACCGATCTTCCGGCTTCGCTGCGGGGGCTGATGATCGCCGGCTTTTTTGCCGCCTATA
Organism: Candidatus Aminicenantales bacterium; assembly: GCA_049287565.1. Lineage (GTDB taxonomy): Bacteria > Acidobacteriota > Aminicenantia > Aminicenantales > UBA8522 > UBA8522. Next base: position 22,701 of record JBAQGA010000153.1, on the reverse strand, counting down.
TGTCGACCATAGCCACCGAACTCAACTGGGGCGCCAGTTATCTGATGAACGACCTTTACCGGCGCTTTCTCGTTCGCCGGAAGAGCGAGCCCCATTACGTGGTGGCCGCTCAGCTGACGACGATGTTGCTGATGATCCTTTCGGCCGCCGTCAGCTTCTTCATGGAATCGATCGCCGACGCCTGGAAGTTCATCATCGCTGTCGGAGCGGGGACGGGCCTGGTTTACCTTCTGCGTTGGTTCTGGTGGCGGATCAACGCCTGGAGCGAGGTGGCGGCCATGACGGCGGCGTTCGTGACCTCCATCACCCTCCAGGTCGGGTTCGGCCTCAGCGAAAGCGAGCCCCGGGAATTCGCTTATCTACTCCTCATCACGGTGGCCGTTACCACGGTCGTCTGGCTGAGCGCGACCTTCCTGACCAAGCCGGAGCCAAAAGAGGTCTTACTCGAGTTTTACCGGCGGGTCAAGCCCAGCGCCGCGCTGTGGGGTCCGATCGCCAGAGAGGCGGCCGACGTCCGCCCGCAGAAGGACGGCCTCTTCAACCTCATGGATTGGCTCCTGGGCGTGGCGATGATTTATGCGTTCCTGTTCGGGGCCGGGAACATCATCTTCGGGCGGCCTGGGCCCGGCGTTATCTTTCTGGCGGCGGGACTGGCCTGCGGCATGGTCATCTACAGGGACCTGAACCGGCGCGGCTGGAAAGCCGTTGTTGAATAACTCAGCCGGCCATGGAGGATCATCGTGGAACAGAAAATACTTTATCTTTCGCGGGCCGATGTGGAGGCCGTCGCTGTGCCGATGGACCGGATGATCGCGGCCGTCGAAGCGATGTTCAAGGAGAAAGGGGAGGGCCGGGTGGAGATGCCGCCGAAGCCCGGGATCCATCCCCGGCCGGATTCGTTCATTCACGCCATGCCGGCTTATATACCCGGCCTGAGTTCGGCGGGGATGAAGTGGGTGAGCGGTTTTCCGGAAAACATCAAGAAAGGTCTGCCCTACGTCAGCGGGTTGATCGTCCTGAACGACCCGGAGACGGGGATACCCATGGCGGTCATGGACTGCACCTGGATCACGGCCATGCGCACGGGCGCGGCGACGGCCGTCGCCGCCAAGTTCCTGGCTCGGGCCGATTCCCGGGTGGTCGTTATACTCGGCTGTGGGATTCAGGGGAGGAGCAATCTGGAGGCACTGACGGTTCTTTTCCCGCTCCAGCGCGTCATGGCATATGATACCAGCCTGCAGGCCCGCGACCGCTATGCCGAAGAGATGTCTGGGAAATTCGACCTGGATGTCGTCCCTGTCGATTCACCTGAGCAGGCCGTCGTCGGAGCCGACATCATCGTCACGGCCGGCCCGCTCCTTAAGACGCCTCATGCGACTATCCAACCGGGCTGGCTGGCCGAGGGGGCTTTTGCTTCACTCGTCGATTATGATTCCTATTGGCATCGAGAGGCGCTCAAGGAAGTCGACATGTTCTGCACCGATGATATTCCCCAGCTGGAATACTACAAGTCGCTTGGATATTTCCGGGACATCCCCGCGGTCTATGCCGAGCTGGGCGAGCTTGTGACCGGCCGAAAACCGGGCCGGCAAAGGCCGGAGGAGAGGACCATGACCTGCAATCTCGGCCTGGCCCTCGATGACATGGCGACGGCGCCGTTGGTCTACCGGCTGGCTTTAGAAAACGGCCTGGGAACCCGGCTTCCGCTCTAGGGCCGAGGGAAATCCTTCCCCCCGGATGACCCGCACAAATCGGTGAATCCGCTTAATAATTCACCTTCAGGCCCATGTTGAAAAACATAAAGGACCAGATGTCCGTCAATTGTTCTATGGCCTTGGTGATGTTGCTGGCCCCATGTCCCGATTTGGTTTCTATCCGGATCAGGACGGGATTGCCGCAACTCTGCTTCTCCTGAAGTGTCGCGGTGAACTTGAAAGAATGGGCCGGCACGACGCGGTCGTCGTGATCGGCCGTAGTCACCAGTGTCGCCGGGTAGCAGACGCCGTTCTTGATGTTGTGGAGCGGCGAGTAGGCGAGGAGATAATTGAATTGCTCAGGGTCGTCGCTCGACCCATACTCCACGACCCAGCCCCAGCCGACCGTGAAGTTGTGAAAGCGCAGCATGTCCATCACTCCTACCGCCGGGAAGGCGACCTTGTAGAGTTCCGGCCGCTGGGTCATGCAGGCGCCGACGAGCAACCCCCCGTTGGATGCGCCGGCGATGGCCAGCTTATCGGAGGATGTGTATTTTTCCTGGATCAGGTATTCCGCGGCGGCGATGAAGTCGTCAAAGACATTCTGTTTTTTCTCCAGCATTCCCGCCTTATGCCAGGCTTCCCCGTATTCGCCGCCTCCCCTCAGGTTGGCCATGGCGTAGATGCCGCCGTTTTCTAGAAGGATGATGTTGCTGACATTGAAATAGGGAGTAGAGCTGGCGTTGAAGCCGCCGTAAGCATAAAGATAAGTCGGCCGCTTCCCGTCGAGCGCCAGGCCTTTCTTGTGGACGACGAACATCGGGATCTTGGTCCCATCCTTGCTGGGATAAAAAACCTGCTTGGCCTCGTAGTCGTCGGGATTGAATTTGACCTCGGTCCGGCGGAAGACCTCGGATTGGCCGGTCGGGATATCGTACTTATAGATGGTCGGGGGGTAGGTGAAAGAGGTGAAAGTGTAGAAGGTGAGAGTGTTCTCTTTCTTACCGCCAAATCCTCCGGCCGACCCGAGGGCCGGAAGTTCGATTTCTTTCTCCAGGTTTCCGGCAAGATCGTGCTGGAAGATATGGGTGCTGGCGTCCTTCAGGTAGGAGGCGAAGATCTTGCCTCCGACGATGCTCGCGCCGGTCATCACCTCGGGCTTTTCCGGGAGGAGGATTTTCCAGCTTTCTACGGCCGGGCTTTTTGTATCGACGAGCACGACCTTTCGATTCGGCGCGTCCATGTTGGTCATGATGGCAAGCTTGTCCTCGAGGTTGTTGATGACGTAGGTGTCGTACTCGAAGCCTTGGACGAGAGGGACGAATTCGGCCTTCTTCGCCCTCAGATCTTTGAAATAAAGCTCGTTGCCCCGAGTGCCCTCCGAGATCGTCAAAAAGAGGAAGCGCTCATCCTCGGTGACGTCTGCGTTATAGTAACGGCGGGGGTTGGCCGGATCTTCATAGACCAAGGTGTCCTCGCTCTGAGGGGTCCCGAGCCGGTGAAAGAAGATTTTCTGGTTTTCGTTGGCGGCGGTGAGTTCCTTGCCTTCCTCCGGCTTTTCAAAACCGGAGTAATAAAATCCGTCGCCCTGCCAGGCCGCGCCGCCGAACTTCATCCACTGGAGGCGGTCTTCGAGTTGCCGGCCGGTTTCGATCTCGATGACCCGCATCTCCGTCCAGTCCGAGCCGCCTTCCGACCGGGAGTAGCAGGCGTAGCGATCGTCATTGGAAAATCCGCTCAGAAAAGCCCTGGTCGTTCCGTCGGGGGAAAGCGTGTTCGGGTCGAGAAAGACGCGGGGCTCGCCGTCCAGCCCTTTCTGGATGTAGATGACGCTCTGGTTCTGCAGGCCGTCGTTCTTGGTAAAAAAGTAATATTCCCCGACGCGGAAGGGCGCCGAGTAACGGGGATAATTGTAGATTTCTGTCAGGCGGGTCCGGATCTGATCGCGGAACGGGATTTGTCCCAGATAATCGAAGGTGACGGCGTTCTGGCTTTCCACCCACTGCTTGACCTTCTCCGCTTTGTCATCTTCTAGCCAACGGTAAGCGTCGGCGACTTTGGTCCCGAAGTAATCATCCACCACATCGCCCTTTTCGGTGATGGGGTAGGTGATGGCGGGCTGCTTTTCCTTACAGCCGAACGGCGCCAGGAAAAGCACGATGATCGAGATGAGGACGAAGAATTGTTTTTTTCGCATGATGTCTCCTTTCCGTTTACAGAAGGCGATCGCTAGATATCTATTCTATTTAGAATAGATCTTCGTTTCAAGAAAGACCCAGGTCGTTTTTTGGCGGCTGGATACTGCCAGGTCGCCGCACCTGATTCCGCGGGGGTTCAGGCACTTGTTAACGGATTCTCTCATTCACTCCACAGGCTGAAGGAACTCCCGGTTGCACTTGTAATAAGTGTAGACGAAGAACTTTTGGCCAGGGGCTTCAGGTGCGGTGATAGGCTGGGCCGTAAATCCTCCCTTCTTGATGACGTATTCCGAGCGGCAGCAGGGGCAGCATCCGTCTTTCGAAATGAGCCTCTGGTCTTTCATTCCTCATCTCCTGTAGACGAAAACGGTGTGTTCCTGCCCCGTCCCATCCTGGAGCGTGACATAGGTCACTTCCTTCTCTTCCCAGCCGGGGATGGAGTAATTATGAGACACGACAAGGGTGCCGGGTTTGAGCTGCGCTTCGAGAAGCGGCCGGAGCAGGGCGTTGGACTCTGGAAGAAGATAGAGGGTTACGGCCGTGGCCTCCCTGATATCGGCTTTCATGACGTCTTGGAGCCGGAACTCGACCAACGGCTCGACTCCCGCCTCCTTGGCCGCCCGCAGGGATTCCTCGATACGCTGAGGGTCGATATCGATGCCTACGCCCCGGGTGCCGAACTTTTTGGCGGCCGTGATGACGATCCGGCCGTCACCGCAGCCGAGGTCGAAGAGGACATCGTCCTTGTCGATTCCGCCCAGTTCGAGCATCTTGTCGGCGACGACCATCGGCGTGGGCACGAACGGAGCCAGGTCGGCGACGCCGAAGAGGCCGTGCGACCCGCTGTAGAGCTCGAGGTCGTCGTTCTCATCATAACGGAACGTGTAGGGGAGGCCGCATTCGAGGCGGTACTCGATCACCTGGCCCTTCCGCTCGAAATTGATGTCCAGGTGACCGCCGCAGGGCCAGCGGTCGAGAGCGTTGGGTTTGAGGTATCGGACGGTCGGCCGGCTGTCGCGGATGAGCTGCCGGACCGTGTAGCGGATTGTCTCTTTGGTCAGGTTGCGGACGGTCGTTTCTTTCCGGCTCGGCGAAACGCCCGAGACCTGTCCGCCGGCCGCCGTCCCGGCGGCCGCTCCGACGAGCATCATCTGGATGAGGACAAGAACGAGGGCTTTTCTTTTCATCAAAAGTGAATCACCAGGCTGGTGTCAAACGACAAAGAGACTCTGTCCTGGAGAAAATCCCAGGAGGTCGTCACGTAGGAAATTCCCAGAGCGCCGCAGATCCCGAACCGTCCCTTGCGGATCTCGACGCCGGTGAGAAACGAGGGTCCCCAGAGGGATTTCTGCTCCCGGCTGTAAACGTAATCGTAATCCCAGATACCGATGACCAGTTGAGCGGCTTCCACTCGCAGGCCGCCGTACTGGATATCCACATAAGGGTAGAAGAGAGGGGATTTGATAGAAAGATAGTATTTTATGCCGACGCTCCATAACGGCTTGTTCTTGACCCAATCCGTGTCCGAGTAGACCAGCGTTGTCGGAAAAATTCCCGTGCCCGCGTGCACGGCGATTCCCTTCCCGATGTTGAGCTGAAGGCAGGCTCCGGCCCCCCCGAAGGACGAGCCATAGCCGAGTCCGAAAGTGAGACGTCCCAGGCCCTTTCTTGGAGCCGGGATCCGGGCCGGCTTGATGGTCTGAGGCTTGACAGGTTCCACCTCCGGCTTTGCCCTCTCGGCTTCCTTTTTTTTGGGGGTCGGTGTCGGAGGGGGGACTTCGTGGATTTCCGCTTCTTTTTTCTTTTCCGGCTGCGGAGCGGCTTCGGTTTTTTCCGGTTCCTTGGGGATTTCGGCGACAGCGGGCGGAAGGATCTGCCAGACGGCGTCCTGGAGAGATCTCTCCTTCTTTGGGAGGATGATCTTCCTCGGCTTTGGGGGAGCGGTCAGAAGGGTGAGCTCCTCGACTTCGACGGCCCTTTTCTCCTCCTCGACAGGAGTCACCGCTTCAATCCTCCAGGGCAACTCCTCGGGGGGGGCAGCCTTAAGGGGGAATGAGTAGCTCCTGCTCCTGAGGAGTTGGGTGAAGACGAGGACTTCGCTTGCCTCGGGACGTTCTGGGGGTTCAAGTTTGGCCTCAACCTTCGGGGGCGGCTGGGGCTCCGGCTTGGTCTCTTCCTTTTCTTCGGCCTTCGGGGGGGTGGGAGCCGCCGGAGGCGGGGCTGGAGGCCGGGACTCGGCTTTTTCCGGGGCCTTTTTTTGCTCTGGGACAGGTGGAATAGTCTCGTCGACGAGTTCGACGGCGGAATCCAGGACGAATCCGGAGATCCGCGTTCCATATCGCGAGGAGGAAAAACTCACATGGTACCAGATGTCTTTGACCTTTTTCGTCTGGAGAAGGTTGAGCAGGGCGCCTTTCCCGACGATGTCGATCCGGTTGCCGCCGCGGCTCGGCTCAATATAAATGCTCGCTCTTTCGGCGATGACCCGGACCTGCTTGATGTGCGGGTTCTGGCCCGGGCTAATATCGGAATACAATGGAGGAATGAGCATCAAAAGCAGGGCCGCTGCCGGGAGGATGTGTTTTCTGTCCATTGGTTTATAATTAAACACCTCCTAGAATGTAGACCAGAACGGTCCGATGGTCAAGCTTTTGCTATTGGCTTTTATCTATGATAAATAGAGCTCTCTATGTTTGAAACCGGGTGAGACCATGAAGACGATCGCCACATTTGGAGAGATCATGCTCCGTCTTTCTCCGCCGGGATACGAAAAGCTCTTTCAGTCCCCGGCGCTCGCGGCCCGCTTCGGGGGAGGAGAGGCCAATGTGGCCGTATCCCTGGCCGTTTTCGGGCACCGCGTCCGCTACATCTCGGTCTGTCCGGCCAACGAGATCGGCGATGCCGCCGTGGCCGAGCTCCGCAAATGGGGTGTCGAGACCGACTACATCCTCAGGCGGGGAAAAAGACTGGGAACTTATTATGCCGAGAGCGGTTCCAACCAGAGGGCCGGCAGGATCATCTACGATCGGGAGCACTCTGGCATGGCCGAGGTCGCCGTCGGCGATATCGACTGGGACGCCGCCCTGGCAGACGTCGACTGGTTCCATACGACGGGCATCACTCCGGCTCTCAGTGCGGCGGCGGCCGAGCTAACCGTTCAGGCGGTTCGGAAGGCCGGAGAAAAGGGGATCACGGTGTCGCTGGACCTCAACTTCCGGGCCAAGCTCTGGAATTATGGCAAGACGGCCCCTGAGGTGATGGCTGAGATCGTCCCCTTCGTCGATGTGGCCATCGGCAACGAGGAAGACTGCCAAAAGTCGCTGGGAATGGCGGTCGAAGCCGACGTCGGATCCGGGTCGCTGCCATCGGCCGCCTATGCGAAGCTGACCGCCGCTGTCCTGGACCGGTTTCCCAACCTCCGACTCGCGGCCATCACCCTGCGGGAAAGCCGGAGCGCCGATCACAATATCTGGTCGGCCGTCCTCAGGAGCAAGGAGAAGCTCTATCAGGGGCCACGCTACGCCATCACCGATATCATCGACCGGATCGGCAGCGGCGATGCCTTTGCGGCCGGGCTGATCCACGGGCTGCATTTGTTCGGGGACGAGGAAAAGGCGCTGGCCTTCGCCGTCGCTGCTTCCTGTCTGAAGCATTCGCTCCCGGGCGATTTCAGCCTCTTCACGGAGAGAGATGTCCTTGCCCTGATGCACGGTGAAAAATCAGGCCGTATCCAGAGATAAGCAAGCCTCACGGTCAGAGGAGAAGCCATGAGAGTCAAGGAAGTTCTCGATATCATCCTGGCGACGAAGGTCATCGCTGTCATCAGGATGTCGGACACCGGGAAGTTGGCTAAGGTCGTCGAAGCGATCAAGAAAGGAGGCGTTCGAGCCATCGAGATCACCATGACGACGCCGTCCGCCCTCGAGATCATCGCCGAAATGGCCGCTGCGAAGCGCGCCGGAACCCTCATCGGAGCGGGAACGGTCTTGGACGCCCAGACGGCCGAACGGGTCATCCGGGCGGGCGCCGATTTTGTCGTCTCGCCGGTCACGAACACCGAGATGATCACGATCTGCAAACGGAACGACACCTTCGTGGCTCCCGGTGCCTTCACGCCGAACGAGATCCTGGCGGCCTGGGAAAAAGGAGCGGACGTGGTCAAGGTTTTTCCCGCGACCTCGGTCGGGCCGAAGTATTTCCGGGACCTCCGGGGTCCGCTCCCTCAAGTCCGGCTGATGCCCACCGGAGGAGTGAACATCGAGAACGCCCGAGAGTTCATCCGCAGCGGGGCCTGTTGCGTGGCCATCGGGACGGCCCTCCTGGACAAGGAGGCCATCGCCGCCGAGGACTGGAATGGGCTGACCGAAAAGACCAAGACTCTGGTAGAATCGCTGCCTTGACTGTCGAAGAGCACAAGACCTTCTGGAACAGGGATTTCATCCTGGCCTTGCTCGGCTATTTCCTTCTCTTTATGAGCATCAGCCTGTTCTTCCTCTATCCCCTTTTCTTCAAGCAGTTCCATACTTCGGAGACTCGAGTCGGACTGATCATGGGCGTTCACAGCCTGACGGCCATCTTCATCCGTCCTTTTTTCGGCCGGCTGATCGATGTCCGGGGGAGGAAGGAGGTTTCCCTCTCCGGCATCGGTCTGCTGATCATCATCGTGCCGCTCTTCCATCTCGTCCGCGACGCCGGGATTTTACCCCTGGCCTTGAGGGGGCTGACCGGGCTCGGCTGGGGGATCAGCATGACGGCCACCATCACCATCTGCTCCGACCTGGCGCCGGTCGAAAAGCTCGCTCACTCCATGGGAATCATCGGCGTGGCCGGTCTCGTCGCCAGCGCGCTCGGACCCGTTCTGGCCGAAGAGACTTTGAGTCGATTCGGTTTTCCAGGTCTGTTTCTGGCGAGTTCGGCTTTTCTGGCGGCGGCGTTCGTCTGCATCCTGGCCACCCGCGAAGCGCCGCGGATTATTTCCCCGAAGAGAAAAGGGCCTACCGACTTGAGGAAGCGTTTTTCCATTCTGACGATTGCTTTGATTGCCGCTCTCCCGGTCTGTCATGGCGCGGTGCGCGGCGCCGTCGTCTATTTCATCGCCCTTTTTGGTAGGTCGATACCGGTTGACCGGGTGGGACCGTTTTTTTTCAGCTTTTCCGCCGCGGCTATCCTCACCCGGCTCTGGATCGGCGATATCTCCGACCGCTATGGCCGGAAGCGGGTCCTCTTCCCAGCCACCTGCATCATCAGCTTGAATTGTCTCCTGATTTCGTCCGTTCAGAGCCAGGCGATGTTCATGTTGGCGGGTTTCATCGGCGGATTCGGGCAGGGCCTGATCTTTCCGGCGCTGAGCGCCTATATCATCGATATCCTGGGTCGCGAGAACAAAGGCCTGGCTCTCAGCCTTTACCTGTCATTGTTCGATATCGGTATGGGCGTGGGAGCTCCATTCTTCGGCTGGATATCCGATCTCGCCGGCTACCGGACGATGTATGTTATCGCCGGAGGCATTTTCTTTGTTTTTTCGGTGCTCTTCGCTGTCAAAGCCCCTGCTTCGCCGACGCCGACGTACGGATTGCCAAGTGCCCTGGAGAATGATAGAATCCCGGAATGGCGAAACTGAAAGCTGTCCTGGCCCAGGGATGAACAGGTGAGCGTTCGCGATATAATCCTGTCTCGGAGGACGGTTCGTCAGTTCAAACGGCTGCCCGTAGACCGCTCGGTCCTCGAGGGTGTCGTGGACGCCGGCCGTCTGGCTCCCTCGGCCGCGAACCTCCAGCCCCTCGAGTTCGCAGTGGTCGATGACGAGACGGTTCGCCGGCAGGTTTTTCCCTGTCTGCGCTGGGCGGCCTATATCGCCCCCCGGGGAAATCCCCGGCCGGGCCAGGAGCCGATGGCTTATATCGTCACGCTCATCAATCTCGGCATTCGGGATAAGAGCTTCGAATATGATGTCGGGGCGGCCATGGAAAACATGATCCTGGCCGCTCGGGGGGCGGGGCTGGGAAGCTGCTGGTTGCTCTCCATCGACCGGGAAAAGATCGCCGCTATCCTCGGTGTCCCTGCAAGCTACCGGGTCGACTGTGTTCTTGCGCTGGGCTATCCTGCCGAGAGCCCGGTGGCGGAAGAGATGACGGATTCTTTTAAATACTGGCAGGATGCGGAAGGAGTGCTCCACGTCCCCAAGAGACCTCTCCGCTCGGTCTGCCGTTTCAACCGCTTCGGCTGAGACTACTCGCCGGCCACGGTTAGTTCACCGACTTTGATCGTTGGACCGCAGACCGGAGCGCGGAAATCAAGATCGTTTCCGACCACCTCGACTCGCTTTAAGATCTGTTCCAGGTTACCGGCGATGGTCACCTCGGAGACAGGATAGGCGATCTGACCAGCCTCTACCCATAACCCGAAGGCGCCTCTCGAGAGATCGCCGGTGACCGGATTGAGGCCGTGCCCGATGGTCCGGGTGAGAAGGAGTCCTTTTTCTGTTGAGGCTATGATTTCCTGCGGTGTCGCCGTGCCGGGGAGGAGAAAGAAGTTGTTCGGGCTGACTCCGGTTCCGTCGGCGTTGCCCGTCGAGGGAAGTCCCAATTTGCGGCCGGCGTAGCTGTTGGTGATGAAATGGCGGAGGACCCCGTTTTCGACCACAGTGGTCCTGCGGCAGGGGACACCTTCGCTGTCGAAAGGCCGCGACCCGAGCCTCCCGGGCATCAAGCCGTCATCGACGACGGTGATGTTCCCGCCGCCGATCCGGGTCACCCGTCTTTCGGCCAGAAAGGTGGCCTTCTGGTAGACGGCGACACCAGAAACGCAGGCGAATAAAAAGCCCAGGAGCCAATTCGTCATCACGGGCTCGAAGATGACAGGGACAGTCTGGGTTCGGATCTTCCGCGGGTTGAGCTGCCGGACCGTTCTTTCGACGGCCTTCTTGGCCACGCTCTCGGGCGTCTCCAGGTCCCGGAAGCGCCGTTTCACCGAGGCCCAGTGGTCCTCGACCTTGTCGTCTGTTCCTCCCGCCTGGAGGCCGACGCTCAGGCTGCAGAAGGTCTGGTCATAGGAACCGAGAAATCCATGCGAGTTGGCCAGGATGGTCGTGACCTCGCTAGTGATGAAGCTGGCCCCATGGGAGTTGGTGATCCGGCTGTCCTCGAGGGCGATCCGTTCTGTCTCCAGGGCGAGCCGGATCTTTTGAGAGGGGTCAAGCCGCGAGACCTCGGGATCGAAAAGACGCAGGGAGGGAATATCGATCTCCTCAGAAGCCGGAGCAGGAAGGCCGGCATGTTCATCCCGGCTGGCCAGACCGGCCCGGACGACGGCATTCCGGACGAGCCGGCGGACGGTCTCTTCAGCGAGGTCGGAGGAATTGGCGTAGGCCGTCCTCTGATCCTTGACGACCCGGAAGCTGAGGTAGAGGGATCCGGCTTCGACAAGGTTTTCGACCTCCCCCAAGCGGACATCCACGCTGAACTCGCGGCCATCGACCAGGGTGATCTCGACCTCGTCCGCTCCGCAGGTCTTGCCATAAGCGACGAAGCGCTCGGCCATTCCCAAGAGCGAGTTGTCTCGGACCTTCTCTTTCATCGCCGGCCTCCCACGGTCATCCTCGAGATCTTGATCGTCGGGCAACCGTCCGTCACAGGCACCTCCTGGCCCTCCTTGCTGCAGGTTCCTGTCTGGAGCCCGAACTCAAGGTCGGCGCCGACCATTTCGATCTTCTGGAGGATGTCGATGTTCGTGCCGATGAGGGTGGCCTGCTTGATGGGGGCGGTCAGGCGTCCTCCCTCGATGAGATACCCGGCGCTGATCGAGAACGTGAACTTGCCAGAGTCTTCCACCTGCCCGCCTTCGAACCTTTCTGCGTAGATACCCTTTGTGACGGACTTGAGGATCTCCTCCGGGTCGTCCTGACCCCGGTCGACGTAGGTGTTGGACATGCGGGGGATCGGGATACAGGTATAGTCCTGTCGTCGGCCGTGCCCGGTGAGCTCCCGGCCCATCAGCCGGGCCGAGAGTCTGTCCTGGAGAAATGAATGGACGACGCCGCGGTCGATGAGCAGGGTCTTTGCCGGGGGGGTGCCTTCGTCGTCGATGCTGTAGGAGCCGCGGAATGATGGTCGAGTCGGATCATCATAGATTGTGAGCAAGGAAGAGCCGACCTTCTGGCCGAGCTTGTCCCAGAAAATCGAGGTCCGCTTGCGGTTGAAATCGGCCTCTGCCAGGTGACCGACCGCCTCGTGGACGAGGACACCGGCGTGACCGGGGGCCAGGACGACGGGCATCTCTCCGGCCGGAGCCTCGACCGCTTCGAGAAGCCGCAGAGCCTCCTCGGCCGCTTCCCGGCCGATCTTCTCCGGAGTCAGCACCCCTTCAAAATACTCCAGGCCGACGCGGCCGCCCCCTCCAAAAAAACCGAATTCCCTCCGCCTGTTTTTCTCGGCGACGGCCGTGCAGACGAGTTTCACCTGAGGTCGCGTGTCTTCGGCTGTCTGGTCCTCGGAATTCACGACAGATAGGTATTGGACATGGTCCTGGAAGAGGACCTTCACTTTCTGGATTTTCGGGTCGATCCTCTGACAGGCGAGGTAGGCCCGCCGGACGAGCTCGATCTTGTCCTGGAGAGAAGCCCGATGGGCGGGCCGGCTCAGCGGATAGAGGTCCCTGTGGCCGGGCGTCCGGCGGAATGCAGCGATCGAAAGCGTCTTTCCGGAGTCCGCGATCGAGGCGGCGGTCAGGGCCGTCTTCTTGATCTTCTCGGACGACAGGTCGTTCGTGTATCCGTATCCGGTCTTTTCTCCCGAGATCACCCGTATCCCCAGTCCGAGGATGACGCTTTCGGCCGTTTCTTTAATGATCTCCTCCTCCATGTTGATGAAGTTGAAGAGGCGGTATTCGGCAAAGATCTCGGCGAACTCGCCGCCGCGGGACAAGGCCAACTCGAGGATCTTTTTTCGTTCGGTGTCGGTCAGCCGGAAAGGGTTCTCGAGAGGGATCATTTTGTTTCTGAACATGCGCCCATATTCTATGTCCTCCCGGATGATTGTCAAACCGGTCGCTTCCCACGGACCGCCCCGGTTTGATAGAATGGCGCCGTGATCATGGATCGGAGGAGGGAATCGATGCGATCGAGATTATGGAAAGGTTTATTGTTTGTGTCTTTTATTGGGCTCATCGGCCTGAAGCCGGCCTCAGGCGGCGAAGAAATGTCGGGGCCTCAGGCACCGACAGGTCTGCGCTGCGAGTACCTGGTCGATCCCTTGGGAGTCGACACGCCAGCACCGAGGTTCTCCTGGGTCCTTGAGCACGGCGAAAGAGGACAGGGGCAGTCGGCTTACGAGATCATCGTCTCTTCTCAGGAAGATGCGGAAGCCGGGGATAATTGGGCGAGCGGAAAGGTGGATTCGGCCGATTCTATCCAGGTTGTCTATGCGGGGAAACCGTTGGCCAGCGGTCGATCCTATTTTTGGAAAGTCAGATACTGGGACAAGAGCGCTCGGCCGAGCCCCTTCAGCAGGGCGGCCCGCTTTGATATGGGGCTTATGTCCCAAGACGACTGGAAGGGAAAATGGATCGGCGGGAAAGATCAGTTGCGGAAGGAGTTCGAGCTGAGAAAAAACGTCGTCCGGGCGCGGGCCTATGTCTCCGGGCTGGGATACTGCGAGCTTCGTCTAAACGGGCGCAAGGTCGGCCGGAACGTCCTCGATCCCGCTTGGACGACTTATGACAAGAGGGCGCTCTATATCACCTACGATGTCACCGGGCTTCTCCGGCCGGGGAAGAACGCAGTCACGGCGATGCTCGGCCAAGGGTGGTACAAATCGACCGCGCTCCTCCTCCAGGTGAACATCGAGCTCGAGGGGGGTGAAACGATCGAGGTGGTCAGTAATAGTTCCTGGAAAGCCGCCGGCGGTCCGGTTGTCAAGGACAGCATTTACAACGGCGAAACCTATGACGCCCGCCTGGAAACGCCCGGCTGGGACCGGCCCGGGTATGACGACGGGACATGGGTCGCCGCAGCTCTTGTTGCCGGGCCGAAAGGAGTTCTCTCCGCCCAGATGATGCCTCCCATCCAGGTCGTAGACACGATTGTCCCTTTGACCCTATCGAACCCCAAGCCCGGCGTCACCGTCTATGACATGGGCCAGAATTTCAGCGGCTGGGCCAGGCTGCGGGTCCGGGGGGCTCGAGGTACGGCGGTCAAGCTGCGTTTTGCCGAACTGGTCTATGACGACGGGATGATCAACCAGGAGAACCTCCGGGGGGCGCGCGCCGAGGACGTGTACATCCTAAAAGGAGAAGGGGAAGAGGTCTGGGAGCCCCGCTTCACTTATCACGGCTTCCGGTTCGTCGAGCTCACCGGGTACCCCGGAGTCCCCACCATCAACTCTATCCGGGGCCGGGTCGTCCACACGGCCGTCGAACCGGCGGGAAGCTTCGCCTGTTCCAAGCCCGTCCTCAACAGCTTGCAGAGGATCATCGTCTGGGGACAGAAAACGAACCTCCACAGCATCCCCACCGATTGTTGCCAGCGGGATGAGAGGATGGGCTGGATGGGAGACGCCCAGGGAACGGCGGAGGAGGCCATCTATAACTTCGACATGGCCGCATTCTACACGAATTTCCTGCGCGATATCCGCGACGTCCAGGACGAAAAGGGAACGATCACGGACACGGTGCCGCATATCTGGGGCTCGCGGCCGGCCGATCCGGCCTGGGGCACGGCCTATCCGCTGATCGCCTGGTATGTCTATCAATATTATGGCGACAGGCGCATCCTGGAGGACCATTACGAAGGCGTCAAGAAGTACGTCGAGTTCCTGCGCTCCCGGGCGGAGAACGGCCTCGTCAAGTTCAGCTATTACGGGGACTGGGTGGCCGTGGAGAAGCCGCCGGGAAGCATCGTCTCTTCGTTCTATTACTACTATGACGTTAAGATTTTAGCCGACATGGCCTTGATTCTGGGGAAGGAAACGGACGCCAAAACATATGGGAGTCTGGCCGCCGCGATCAAGACGGCATTCCATAAAGAATATTTCGACCCGATAACAGGGAACTACGCCAACGGAACGCAGACCGCCAACGTCCTGCCGCTTTTCCTGGACCTGGTGCCGAAGTCGGACCGGGGAGCCGTCTGGGGGAATCTCTTCAACGACATCGTCTACAAGCACGACTCCCATCTCACCACCGGGATCATCGGCACCAAGTACATCATGGAGCTCCTGACCAATTCCGGAACTTCCGACCTGGCCTACGACATTGCCATAAAGACGACCTATCCGAGCTGGGGATACATGATCGAAAACGGGGCCACCACCCTCTGGGAGCTCTGGCAGCTCCGCCAGGGGCCGTCGATGAACTCCCACAACCACCCGATGTTCGGGAGCGTCGGGTCATGGCTTTATAAGGCGCTGGCGGGGATTAGCCTGGCGCCGGAGTCAGTGGGTTTTGAAAAGATCCGGATCGCGCCGCAAATGGTCAGGGACCTGCGCTATGCCGCCGGGTCGACGCGGACCATGCGAGGGGAGGTGTCATCGTCCTGGTCGCGTGATGAGCGAAGCGTCCGGATCGAAGTCGTCATCCCGGTCGGCAGTGAGGCTGAGGTCATCATCCCGAAGTTCAATATCGAGAATGTGGTCATTCGGGAGAGCGGCAGGGTCGTCTATGACGCCCAGGGATTCCGTGCCGGGTCGCCCGGCATCCAGAGCGTGGAGACGGCACCATCCGGCTTCTTGATCAAGGTCGGCTCCGGCCGATATGCCTTTGAGTTGACCGGAGACTAGCCGGACCTAATCATTGATATATCGTCCCCGGTTATCTGCGGGCCTTCGCCCAGAGAGTGGCGAAAACAAACCAGCCGATAGAAGCCAGCAAAAAAACCAGCTTGAAATCCGGGGCTGAGAGTCTCCCCTGGAAATGCAGTATCGCCGAGACGAGACAAGCGGCCAGGCTGACCAATGAGATTGAGCCCAGCACGATTTTCGCCACTCTATTTTCTCCGGATAGCACTCAATATGGTGTAAGAGATAAGGGCGATGAAGTAGCCCGGAAGCCAGCGGAAGAAGAGATGAACGGGCAGAAGGAAGCAGATGACGAGCGTGCCGGCCCAGACGGCCAGGGCCGTCCAGTTGAAGATCCAGCCGCGCTTTTCGGCCCGGTACTGTTCGAGCTGGAAGAGCGGAAAAAGCCAGTGCTCGGCGAAGACGATCGCCCCAATGGGCATCAGCACCAACCCGTAGATGGCCACGTAATCGAGGAGCTTAAGGAAGAAGACGGGGAAGCAGGAGAGGACCGTGGTAATCATCCCGGCCACCAGAGTCACTTTCCAGCGCGGCCAGTTCGGCGTGATCGCCTGGAGGGCCAGGCCGGCCCGGTAGAGCGTCGGGTTGGCCGTCGTCCAGCCGGCGAGGAGCACTCCCGCCACACCCGCCAGTCCCGCCGCCTCGAAGGCCATCAATCCGGGGTTCATCTCGCGTCCCACCGCCGCGACCATAATTCCCGAGCAGATCCAGGCGAGCATATGGCCGGGATACATCCCGAAGGCGGAATAGAGGCCGTATGTCCATCGTTTGGCATACCGGAAGAGCGCCATGTCGGAGAGACCGATATGCATGGCCAGGTTGCAGAACCAGGCGAAGAACATGATCTGCCAGAGGCCGAATTGGGCCTGCCCGGCGACGGGGACGCCGTTCCAGACCTTGGTCGTGGCGACCTCCCAGAAGTTGTCGAGGTTGGGATGGACTCCCAGGCGCGGCAGCATGGCCACCGCGGCGGCGATAAAGACGATGAAAATCCAGGGCGAGGAGACTTCGGCAAACCGGCTCAGCTTTTCGAAGCCCAGAATGGCCAGGGTGACGAAAAGCGACCCGATGGCGAAAGTGATAAGGACCCAGCCGAGGCTGTTCGGCAGAACGTCGTTAAGCGATGGAGTCTTGATGCGGAAAGCGAGGCCCACGGCTGTCGCTGCGACGGAGATCATCGCTCCGGCCAGAATGCAGTAGAGTATGGCGTTAGCCAGGTTGTAGATGAAGGTCAGCCCGGGTCCGGCGATCTTTCTCAGGTACCAGTACAGGGTCAGCCGGGTCCGGACGGCGATCGGCGCGCAGATGAAGGTCCAGGAAAGGATGGCCAGGAGGTTGCCAACAAGGAGGCCGATCAGAAGGTCCCGGGCCGTGACACCGTGGAGGACGAAGAAAGCGCCGATAACGAACTCGGTGGCGGCCACGTGCTCACCGGCGAAGAGGCCGGCGAACTTCCCGCCCGATTGGAGTTTGTCGGCTGAGACCGGCTCGCGGTCGAACTCGTAAAGCCGGTCCATGCGCGCGGCGATCGACGCAAACCGTTCGGTCATGGTTTTTCCCACTATACACAAGAACATCGGGTTGTGCAACGAGATCTTGCGCCGTGACAGACATCCACGGTTTTTGGTATAATCGGCCGAGATGCTAGACCCCAGATTTGTCCGGGACGACAAGGATTTCGCCGAAATCAGGAAAAGAATCGAAACCCGCGGTCCCTTCGGGTCCTTCCTGGATGAATTCCGGGAAGTGACTCTGAAGGAAAAAGAAAGGCTCCGGGAACTGGAGGAACTCAGGGCACGGAAGAATAAGCTGTCCGAGCAAACCATCAAGGACAAAAGGGAAGGCAAAGAGGTTGACAGGCTCGTCCAGGAAAGCAAGAAAATCGGGGAAAAGATCGACCGGATCAGCGAGGAAATGAAGGCGATTTCGGCGCGTTCGAGTGAGCTAAGCCTGGCCATCCCCAACATCCCGCATGATTCGGTGCCGATCGGGAAGAATTCGGATGATAATGTGGTGCAGCGGGTGGTCGGCCAGGTCCCGGAATTCGCTTTTGCGCCGGAGCCCCACTGGGATATAGGAACGCGATTGGGGATTCTGGATTTCGAACGGGCGGCCAAGATCGCCGGTTCCCGTTTTGCCGTCTATCTCGGTGCGGGAGCTCTGCTCGAGCGGGCCCTCATCAATTTCATGCTCGATATCCACACTCGGGAGAAGGATTTCAAGGAAGTCATCCCGCCCTTCATCGCCAATGAGGCCAGCTTGACCAGCACCGGGAACCTGCCCAAATTCGCCGAAGACTTGTTCAAGCTCGAAGGCTATGAATGGTACCTGATCCCGACGGCCGAGGTCCCGCTGACGAACATTTACCGGAACGAAATCCTCGACGGGAACGTCCTGCCCGAGCGGTTCGTCGCCTACACGCCGTGTTTCCGGAGCGAGGCCGGGTCCTACGGGAAGGATATCCGGGGACTTATCCGTCAGCACCAGTTCAACAAGGTCGAGCTGCTGATATTTTCTGCGCCAGAGAGTTCCTTTGATGAACTGGAAATTATGACAGAGTCGGCCGAAGAAGTGCTGAAGCGGCTGGGACTTGCCTACCGTGTTGTCTCGCTTTGCACGGCCGATCTTGGTTTTGCCAGCAGCAAAACTTACGACCTCGAAGTCTGGATGCCGAGCCGGAAAAACTATATGGAAATATCGTCCTGCTCCAACTGCACCGACTTTCAGGCCCGCCGCGCCAACATCCGCTTCCGCAAAGAACCCAAAGCCAAGCCGGAATTCGTCCATACTTTGAACGGCTCCGGGCTGGCTGTCGGTCGGACGGCGAGCGCCATCCTCGAGAATTATCAACAGCCCGACGGTTCCGTATTGATTCCGGAGACCCTCCGCCCCTATATGAACGGTCTGGAAAAGATCAGCGCCGGCTGAGGGAGGCTTGCGCCGGCCGTCCTGCAATTGACTTCCTTCCCGACTCGCGGAATAATCTTCATTTTCGGAGGCACGGATGAAACGAACGTTGACTTCGATATTGTGGTCATTGGGCGGATGCCTATTGAGCGCATCTTTACTCGCTGCCCAGAATCCCTATGCTCCCGACAAGCCGGAGCCGGGATCCGTCGAGGCCATCGCCAAGTTCGTGACGGAGACACGCTTCAGCAATTCCTGGGTGGCCTATGTGCCCGAGTCGAAGACCATCGTATCTCCTTCAAAATACCTGAAGCGCATCGTCGGCGCGCCCGGGGAACTCTCCAGCGTGGCGACCATTTACGGTTACTTTCGCGAGCTGGCCCGGACATCGCCACGTGTGCGGGTCGAGATCATCGGCCGGTCGGATGAAGGCCGGGATATCCTGCTCGTCATCGTCTCCGATGACGCGGCCATCCGGGACTTGGAGGAGCTCAAGGCGGCCATGGCGGCGCTGGCCGACCCCCGGGCGACACCCCCAGAAAGGGCGGAGGCCATTATTGCGACCGCGAAACCGTTTTATTTTCTCAATGCCGGACTGCACTCCTCCGAGACCGGCAGCCCTGAAATGGTGATGGAGCTAGCTTATCGACTGGCAGTCTCTGAGCAGCCGATGATCAAGGCCATACGGCAGAACGTCGTCGTCCTCATCAACCCCGTTTCGGAGCCGGATGGTCGCGACCGTTTCGTGGAGTGGTTCTACCGTTATCTCAAAGGCAAGACGGACTACGAAAACCTGCCGCCGATCCAGCCTCCATATTGGGGCAAGTATGTTTTTCATGACAACAACCGGGACACTCATCAGGCGGCCCTCGAGACAACTCGGGCTGTCCGCCGGGCCTTCTTTGAGTATCACCCGGTCGTTGTCCATGACCTCCACGAATCGATCGCCCTCCTTCTGACCTGGAACGGCACAGGCCCCTACAACCCGAACCTCGAGCCGATCGTCATCAGCGAACTGTTCGAC
Source organism: Candidatus Aminicenantales bacterium (assembly GCA_049287565.1). Taxonomy (GTDB): domain Bacteria; phylum Acidobacteriota; class Aminicenantia; order Aminicenantales; family UBA8522; genus UBA8522. The sequence continues at coordinate 3,089 of JBAQGA010000153.1, read as the reverse complement.
ATGGCGTTTACCGAAGTCAGGACGCTGACGGCGATGGGAATGCCGGGGGTTTGGACCTGGGCTTTTGGAGAGGGTTTTGGCCATCACTACCTCGAATCGGTGGCGACGAACCATAACGCCATCGGCCGCGGCTATGAGACGTTCGGGAATGCCACCGCGGAAACGGTCGAACGCGACGTTAGGCTGTCGCGCTTCCTCAGCCGACCGGTCACGAGCCGCGAGTGGTACCGGCCCCTGCCGCCACCCAAGCACTTCCGATGGTCCCTGCGGGATAACGTCAACTATATGCAAACTGGGGTCCTCGCCGCGCTTAACTATGCGGCGCTTCATAGCCGGGACCTGTTGCGGGAATTCTATCGCAAGGGTTATGAATCATGGCAGAAGGGATTGAAGGAAAAGCCGCGGGCGTTTGTCGTCCCGGCCGAGCAGGGTGACCGGCTGCGCGTCGCCCAAATGGTCAATCTGCTTCTCGGCCAGCGCATCGAGGTTGGCCGGGCGGCCGGGCCGTTTGCGGTCAAGGAAGAGAAGTTCCCGGCGGGCACGTTTGTCGTGCGCCTGGACCAGCCCTACCGCAACTATGCGCTCGACCTGCTGGCTCCCCAGAAGTTCCCGAAAGACGCCGAGTTCCAGCCATACGACGACATCTCCTGGGCCCTGCCGGTCCATTTCGGTCTCACGGCCATACCCGTCGAAGGCGACGAGATCATGAAGGTGCCGCTCGAGCCCTGCAAGACAGAAGTGACGGTGAGCGGCCGGGTCTCTGGGACTGGTCCAGTGTATCTTCTGAAGGATACAGGACAGGAGGGATTGCTGGCGGCACGCGTCCGGCTGGGTGATTTCAAAGTCGAGATCGCGGAAAAGGCTTTCAAGATTGGCCGGGACGAACATCCGGTCGGTTCCTGGTTGATACCTCCGCAGGATGGATTGGCGGCCAGACTCGAGGCCGTCGCTTCCGAGCTCGGCCTCGACTTCGCCAGCCTCCAGGGCATCCCCGACATCGCCCGCCACGAATCCCGTCTTCCCCGCATCGCCCTCTGGCACCCCTGGGCGGATACCCAAATGATCGGTTGGGTCAGGCTGGTTTTTGACGGCCAGGGTATCCCGTATTCGATCCTCCGGGACGATGATATCAGGGCCGGGGCGTTGGCGGAACGTTTTGACGTCATCGTTCACGGGGACACAGAGGAAGACCTCAAAGGCCAGATCCACGGCCTCGAGACCAAGTTTTCACCGCTGGCCTATACGAAAACGGCCGGGTTCCCGAGCCACGGTTTTCCCGTGGCTTCAGACGACATCACGGGAGGAATCGGATGGTCAGGAATGGCCAATCTCCAGCGCTTCGTCGAAGACGGGGGAACGCTGATCACTCTCGGCAACGGCTCGGCGCTGGCGCTCGATGGGGGAGTGGCGCCTTGGGTGCGGCGGGCGCACGGCGAAAGCAGCGTCTGGACGCCCGGCGTGGAAGTCGTTGCAAGCTTTTTGCGGACGGATCATCCTTTAGCGTACGGCTACAGCCCCAAGACATCAGTGTTCCGCAGTGCCTACCCGGTCTACAACGTTCGCCGGGCGGACCGCGGCCTGATCGTTCTCCAATGGGGGACCCGGCCGCCCAAGGAGGAGCGGGACGAGGATGCCGAGGGAGAATCAGCGGCCAAGGATGCGGCGACCAAAACTCCGGCCATGCTCGTGAGCGGAGGCATCAAGGGGGAAGACGTGCTCGAAGGACGGCCGGCCATCCTCGATATCCCCGTCGGCCGGGGGAGAGTGCTTGCCTACAACTTCAATCCCATCCACCGCGAGCTCAACCATTCTGACTACCGGCTCCTCTGGAACGCCCTGCTGAACTGGCCGCTCGCGGCTTGCGGGGACTCGTCCGCGAGCGTAAAATAAGAGCTCCGCCGGAGGGATGGCCGAGTGGTTGAAGGCGGCGGTCTTGAAAACCGCTTTCCGGTCTCCGGAACGGGGGTTCGAATCCCTCTCCCTCCGCCACTCGCTTCTCTGCGACCGGACAAGGCTTTTTCCACCGGAGAAAACGTGCTAAAATAACTTCGCCATAAAGGCGCGGAGAGGTGCTGGAGTGGTCGATCAGGAACGCCTGCTAAGCGTTTGTCCTGGTTTACGCCGGGACCGTGGGTTCGAATCCCACCCTCTCCGCCATTCCTGATTTATCCTCCCATCTTTTGACTGAAGCCTTGTCTTTCTCGGAAAGCAGCTTGTCTTTGTCCGGTCAGATTGATTAAGATACAGGCAATGACCCACCCGGCGGTGCCCTTTCCGACCATGAATTTCCGATGGGCGATGAAACCCGCGTTTCATAACAAACATTTTTTGGGAGGGGAGAAGACATGAAAAAAATTTTCATCACCTGCCTGGTTTTATCGATCGCCAGCTTGGCCTTGATCCACTGCCAGAAAAAAATAGAAGGAGACGCCTACGCGGATGTGCTCCAAGCGTTCCAAGATCCGCCAGCGGAATACCGGAGCGCGCCGCTCTGGGTCTGGAACGACCGGGTGACCAAGGACGAGATCGAAACCCAACTGGCCAATTTCCAATCAAAGGGAATCGGCGGGGTGTTCATCCATCCCCGCCCCGGCCTGATCACGCCCTATCTTTCGGAGGAGTGGCTGGAGCTCTGCCGGCACGCCGTCATGACGGGAAAAACTCTGGGGATGAAGGTCTGGATCTATGACGAGAATTCCTATCCCTCGGGCTTTGCCGGAGGCCACGTCCCGGCGGAGATGCCGGATGCCCAAGGCAAGGGACTCCGGATGATCAGGGCATCCGTCCTTCCTAAGGCGTTCGCCCAAAATCCGCCATTCCTTGTTTTGTCACGGACAGAATCTGGCTTTGAGGATATCAGTCAAACTCTGGCCACGATCGCTGTGTCTTCCGTGCCCGGCGATTATTACGTCTTTACCATTGCGTTCCAGACTTCCTCGCCCTGGTTTGGCGGGTTTACCTATGTCGACCTGATGCGCCGCGACGTTACGGAGAAGTTTCTGGATGTCACGCTCAATGCCTATAAAAGAGTCATCGGGAACGAATTCGGCGCGACGGTCCCAGGGAGCTTCCAGGACGAAGCCCATATC
>JBAQGA010000152.1:0-8862 GCA_049287565.1 Candidatus Aminicenantales bacterium | reverse complement strand
GAATTCACCTGATCAAATGCAAACAAAAGCACAAACGTTTCAGGGGCTGTGACTGTTCCGGGTATCAGAGGCAGAAGATAAAGAACGGGGCCAGGGCCTCGTTCATATGGGGAAACTATTGATCTCGGATGGTAGCGGGGGTTGGATTTGAACCAACGACCTCCGGGTTATGAGCCCGACGAGCTACCAGACTCCGATACCTTATGCCAGACGTCTCTGACTACTTCTGGGGTATCCTCGAAGCACGCGGCGCTACTGTCAGCGGGCGTGGAATAATAACCCCTTATGGGCAACGAAAAATAGCCCCCTTCTCCAAAAGGGAGTTATCACCATGCATCAAGAACGTGTATTGTTCCTTCCGGCGGTTTCGTCGGAAGGAGAACGGATGGTCAAAACTGATCTGTGGCATGAGATTCACAGCCGGTTCAAGCTCAGGGAGAGCAAAAAGTCGATCGCTCGGACGCTGGGGCTAAGCATTTTGACGGTCCGGAAGATTCTCCGGCAAACGAGGCCTCAGCCTTATGAGAGGCAAAAATCAGAGAGTGCCTTGTTGTCGCCGCATAAGGATTATATCCTCCGGCGTTTGGCGGCCGTCGGCTATTGCGCCCACTCCATTTTCGAGGAGATCCAGGCCCGGGGTTAGCCGGGGAGCTACGACACGGTCAAGCGGTTCATCAATCCGCTCCGGGCCGAGGCTTCGATCGAGGCCACGGTCCGATTCGAAACGCCGCCGGGGCGCCCGAGGTTTATAAGAAAGACGGCCTCTATGGCTACATCGACGGGGGGGCGGAACTCTTCCTCCAGTACGGCTTCGAGGAATTGTCCATCACCCGATACGTCGACGGCTCCGCTCCCGCCGCTGAAAAAGAGATCACTCTCGAGGTCTACCGGATGGCCTCCCCCGCCGACGCCTTCGGCATCTTCTCCCTGAAAAGAGAAGGTGACGAGCCGGTCTCTCCGCGAATCGAAGCCGTTCACTGGCTGAGCGCTTCCCAGGCGAGCCTGGCAAAAGGAAACTTCTATATCAACATCAACGGAGTAAATTCGACCGAGGAAGAGCTGGAAGCCTTCTCGATCGAAACTCCTCATCGTCGCCCTGAACGCCCCCGTCCCCGGCCTGGCCGAAGAAGTGCGCAAGCTCTTTTCGGAGTATCTCGAAGAGGTCGCAGTCAAGGACGGGTTGATCAGCGGCAAGAACGCCGTCGGCCGGTGGTTCCTGTTCAGCTCGGCCGGCGACAGGGCGTTCCTTGTGCTCGGGGAGCCGGATTATGCGGCCGCCGAGCGGCTGATCAGGGAAGCCGCGCACAAATAGGCCCTTTCTGCTAGAATAAAAGAATCCTATCAATGGAGGTTTCCATGAGAAAAAGATCATCGCTCATCATTGCGGCCGGAATCTCGCTGTTCGTCGCCTCGGCGGCGCTCTTCCTCAGCCTGCCCGCCCGGGCGCAGGAGCCGGAGGTCAGGCCCGTTCTTCTGGGAGAGGAAATGCCGGACTTCACCCTCCCCGCCTTCCAGGGCGGAGAGGTGACGCTTTCCAAGCTCAAGGGGAAGAACGTCATGATCGTCTTCCCGCGGGGATTTGCCGCGGAGGGGCGCTGGTGCACGATCTGCAACTACAAGTACGGCGAGCTCGTGGACCTGGAAAAGACCGAACATCTCCGGGAAAAGTATAACCTCGAGATCCTCTATGTCTTCCCCTACGGAAAGGACATCGTCCAGCAGTGGGTGGATGTCCTGCCGGAACAGATGGACAAGATCAAGACCTGGAAAAACCCGCCGGAGCCCGACAAGCTGGATGAGAAGGGCAGGGCCAGGTTGGAGATGGTCCGCAAGGGATTCCCCAAGGACCTCAGTTTCGAGAAGGGAAACGTCCCCGTCCCCTTCGCCCTCCTCATCGACGAGGACCGGAAGTTGACCAAGGGATTGGGCTTGTTCACGACGGAGTGGAACGGAAGCAAGGCCGAACAGCTCATCCCCAGCGTTTTCGTCCTCGACAAGCAGGGAGTCGTCCAGTTCAAGTACATCGGCCAAAATACCTGGGACCGGCCGAGCTGGGAATACATGGAGAAAGTCCTGGAGATCGTCAACAGCGGGAAATAGCAGGGGGAGCGGCTCCTGCCGGGACCGGCCTCACCTGGCCGAGGTCAGGGCCGCGAAGACATGGTTCTTGAAGTGCTCGACGATATCGTCGAGGAGCTCCTCTTTCCCGATCTTCATGACCTTCTCGGGCGGGACGCTCTCCATGAAAACTTCCGCAATATCCTGCGAAGGTCCATCGGGAGATGTCCGGCCTTTGACCTGAAGCCGCAATTTCATCTGGACCGAATTCTGCGGCAGGGAAATGATGTAGTGGAAGCTCGGCACCCGGGAGTTCGGGAAATCCAGCCGGATGCCGGTGGATTTTCCCGCCTCCGTCCAGAATTTGGACTTGATCTTGTATTTTTTCATCTCCTCGGCCAGCGCCTCGAAGGCCGTCTCGGCGATGAATTCGCAGAACTGCTTGAAGTTCTCCCTGGTTTCATGCTTGCACCGCTCCAGGACGCTGACACTGTCGATGAACATCCGCAGGCGGTCTTTCCAATCGTCGGCGCTCATTTTTTCCGGTCCTCTTGACATTACGATGATAGCACAATCCTGAGAATTGTAAAACGGCCAAGATTTCCTCAGCGCGAGAAAAACCCTCACCCCCACTAACCTGCTTCTTTTGAGCAAGATAGACCATCGTTTTAACAGGACTGTGCAAATCCTCCATAAACCCCTGTGATTATCCTTTCTAACTTGCTGAAAGCCTATGAGTTCTGGCTACTTGCACAAGAATTGGGCAGATTTCAGGCGGAGAAATTTTATTTTTTTATCATTGAAAAAATTTTTCTTCGAACGGATTCCAGGCTGATTTCACTCAGAGAAGTCGCGCTGAGCACCTGAACGCGGCCGAGCGGCCGCCAGGCGGACGCATATTCGCTGCGGAAAAGAGCTATCACGTCGGCGCCGCAGGCGGCGGCGAGATGAGTCACTCCGGAATCGTTCCCCAGGTAGAGATCGGCGGCGCTCAAGAACCCGGCGAGCGCCAGTATGGAAGGGCATCGCATCCAGGTCCAGTTCAAGGGAAGAGCCGTTTCCTCGATCGCAGAGGCCATATTTTCCTCGGCTTCACCCGTAACCAACGCGCCCGCGATCTTTTTTTCCCCAAGTTCTTCGATGATCTTCAGGAAGTTCCGGAGCGGCCAGCGCTTGGCCTCGCTCCCGCTTCCCGGATGGATGACGATCTTCGGGCCGACGTCTTTCAACACCCCCGTCAGCGGCAGCCGCGACCATCCTTCGATACGGAGAGAGGCGCTTTCACCGAGTGATTCCGCCGTCTTCCGGAAGAAAACCCGGCTCAACGGTTCTGACTTCCCAGGGTCGGCCTGGATGATGAATGGCCGGGCGCTTCCAGCTTGGATTCCCGGCGCTTTAAGCAAGAAATCCTCCGCCTTTCCCTGCGTCCAGGCCATGATGGAGTCGAACGACACCAGCCAACCGGCGAAATCGCTGTCTAGCGATGCCTCCGATTTAAAAAACGGCAGGAGCCGGCGGTTGTCTTCCGGGATGATCTCGTCAACGACCCCGGCCTCCAGGAAAAGCCCGCCGTATTGTTTCCGGGAGACCAGGGTCAGGCGCGCCTCCGGAAATTTCGCCCGGAGGAAACGGATGGAGGGTAGGGTGACGAGAAGGTCCCCCAGGCCTCCGAAGCGGACGAGCAGGGCGTTCTTCATATCTTTTTCTATATGCCCGGAAACACGGCCAAGTCAATCTTAAGGCGGATGAGGAGCTGCCGGCTGTTTTCAGCAGAAAAGGGAAAAATGTGTATTTAGGTGGGCAGAAGTTTTCTCCAGCCGGCAAAAGAAAACTTGAAACTATTATAACAAAAAAAAGGACAAAATCAATAATGATCCGCGTTCAGCCGCCCAGCTTGATCGATTCGGCGAACTTTCGGCCGAACTCCTCTCCCTTCTTCAGGTCTTCCGTTTTCGGGCTGCCGATGAACTCCAGGGTCTCGCCCAGGTCCCATTTGGCCGGTTCGATGATCTTCTTGACCTCTCTGAGCGCTCCTCCGCTCCAGCCGTAGCTGCCGAAAAAGGCGGCCTTGCGGTTAAAGATCCTCTTGTTGACGGCCATGGTCAGGGTCTCGGCCATCGGGGGAAAGACCTTGACCTCGTATGTGGGCGCGCCGATCATGACGCCCCTATTTGTCCAGAGGGAAGGGAGGATGTAGCTCACGTTCGTCCTGGCCACGTCGAAGACCTCGAGGGACACGCCCGCCTGCGAGACGCCCATGGCCACGGCGTTCATCATCCTCTCCGTGTTCCCGTACATGGAGCCGTAGAGGAGGGTGACGGCCGGCTCCGTCTTTCCGGAGGCGCACTCGGCCCACTTGCGGTAGAGGTCGACGATCCGCTGCGGGTTGCGCCGCCAGACCAGTCCATGAGAAGGAGCGACGATCTCCACGGGCAGGCTGGCCGCCTTGCCGATCGCATCCAGGACCCGGGAGCTGTAGTTGGCAACGATATTGGCATAGTAGCGCAGCGCCTCCCTCTCGTAGAATTCGGGATGCGCGCATTCGTCGTCAAAAATGCCGCCCCGGATGGCGCCATAGCCGCCGAAGGCGTCACAGGAGAACAGGATTTTTTGGGACTCTTCATAGGTCATGATCGTTTCCGGCCAGTGAAGGAAAGGCGTGGACAGGAACCTCAGAGTGTGCCCTCCCAGGGAGAGAGTTTCGCCGTCGCCGACAGCCCGGACGTTTTCCGTTATCGAGAAAAAGCCCCGCAGCATGTCCCTGGTCTTGGCGGACCCGAGGATGGCGGCCTGGGGGGCGAGTTTCCGGAATATCCGGAGGATCCCGGTGTGGTCGGGCTCCATATGGTTGATGACGATGTAGTCGATCTTGGAGACTTCCGTGACCTCCTCGACCTGGGCCAGGAACTCGTCTCCCTTGATCGATTTGGCCAGGTCGATGATGGCCGTTTTCTCGCCCCTGACGAGGTAGGAGTTGTAGGACACCCCCTCCTGGGTGATCGGCCAGAGCCCTTCGAAGAGGTCGGTCGTCCGGTCGTTGACGCCGATCCAGAGAATACCGGGTTTAAGCTCGCGTGCAGGCATGATCAATCACCTCCATGGGGATCGAGAGAGAGTTTAAACAGATAGTATACCATGAACTTCAATCTCTGGTATGAGAGCCGCTACGTGAAGGAGTAAAGATTTTTGGCTTCACGCAATCTTCACTAAAGAATCACTCAAACTTCAAAGCCCTGAGCGCGATCTTTGTTATGCTTCCGGCTGAATGAGGTCGAAGAAAGTGGACGCTCCTTGTATTGGTCGCAGTCGTATTCTAGAATAGGAATAAATCATCAGGCGGCGGCAAGAGCCGGCATGGCCGAGGGATGAAAGGGCCGATGCATCAGCGCCACAGAATCGTCCTGCTATTCGGGGTCGGGATCGTCCTTCCCAGCCTGCTCCTTGGATATCTGGCCTTCCGGGGCATTCAGAACGACAGGGCTTTGGTCGAGAAGGAGAGGCTCGAAAATACCCGGCGGGCCGCCGACCGAGTCCTCCGCGCGGTCGATGACGCAATAACGGCCGTCGAGGAAATTCTTTCGAAGACGGTGGCGGATCATTTGGAGACGCCGTCCGCGGAGTTGGCTCCTGCCCTGGAAAAACTGGCGGCCGGGAACCCGCTGGTTGAGCAGGTCTTTTATCTGCAGGACTTCAAGAATATTCGTTTCCCCATCGCCAAGTTTCTTTACGTCCCGGACGGCCGTCGACAAGCTGGCTCCTCCCCTCCTGCCGATCTAAGCAATTCAGTCGAAATCCAAGCTGCCCAACGGCTGGAGTTCCAGCAGAAAGACTATCCGAGGGCCCTGGCCGCCTATCGTCAGGCTCTGAAGGACATGAACGACCCTCGCAGCGAAGGGATGATCCTGAACGCTCTGGCCAGGGTCCGGAGGAAATCCGGACTTCTCAAAGAAGCGGTCTCGACTTATGAAAGCATCGTTCGAGATTACGGCGAGATTATCATATCGGAAGGCATTCCGCTGGGGCCGTCCGCCGGCCTGGAAATCTGCGTATTGTCCCGTGAGCTCAAGGATTTCGCGAAGTCTCTCCAAACATCCTTCGGACTGTACAGATCTCTTCTCCGTCGAGAGTGGACACTGGAAAGGGCCGAATTCGACTTTTTTGTCCAGCGCGCTAAGGGCCTTATCCAAGAATTCTTTTCCAGCCGGCCCCCCGGCCTTGATCTCCCGCCTTTCCAAAGTGAATTCCAGGGTCTTGAAGCCGAAGAGGCGGAGCAAAGAAAAAGAACGGAAAGAATGATCGTCTTCGAACAGGACGCGGCCCCGGCCCTGGAGGCGAAGACCGGCGGCGGCACGGAGGAGCCGAATCGGTCCTTTACGAGGCTCGCCCTGGACATCGGGAATTTCTCCTATCTCGTCTCGATACAGAGGCAGGCGGCGCGAGCGGGCACCGCATCGGGTACGGCCTGGGGGATTCTCATCGATGCCGAATGGCTTAGGGAGAATGCCCTCCGCCCGGCCCTGCGCGACCATTTCCCATCCGGGGAGGCGTCATGGGCCGTCAAAGGAAAAGACGGCGCGGTCATGCTGTCATCGGAAAATCCGCCCGCGGGCCCGGTGACCTTCAGGACGAATTTCGCCACAAACACGCCGGACTGGACCCTGGAATTCCATCAGCCGCCTCCCCGCCTCATCAAAACCTTTCTGCTGTCGCGACGGGGTCTCTACTCTTTTGTGTTCCTCCTCCTCGCCGGCATCCTCGTCTTCGGGCTGGCCCTGACCATCCGTGCCGTTTCCCACGAGCTGGAGCTGGCCCGGATGAAATCGGATTTCGTTTCGACGGTGTCCCATGAGTTCAAGAGCCCCCTGACCTCGATCCGGCAGCTCGCCGAGATGCTCCAGTCGGGAAGGGTGCCCTCCGAGGAGCGCCGGCAGAAGTATTACGATGTCCTGCTCGAGCAGAGCGAGCGGCTGGCGCTGCTCACGGACAACATCCTCAGCCTGTCCAAGATCGAGGAGGGCCGCGCGGAATTTGCGTTCGAGAGCACGGATGTCTCTACGCTCCTGACCGAGGTCGTCTCGTCCATTCAAGACAGGGTGAGCCATGAAGGCTTCGACATCGGGTTGAACGTCGAAGGAGCGCTTCCTCTCATCGCGGTGGACCGCACGGCCCTGTCGCAAGCCGTGGCCAACCTGATCGACAATGCCATCAAGTATTCCGGGGATTCGAGAAGGATATCGGTCAGCGCCTCCGTCGAGGAGCAATCCCTGGCGATCGCCGTGCAGGACTTCGGCGTCGGCATCAAAAAGGAAGACATCCCCAGGCTATTCGAGCGCTTCTATCGGGGCGGCGACGAATTGACGCGGACGGTCAAGGGCAGCGGCCTGGGGCTGACTCTGGTCAAGGAAATCGTCGCCGCCCACCGGGGAAAAGTCCATATCGAAAGCGAACCGGGGAAAGGGAGCGTTTTCTCGATCCGGCTGCCGCTTCCATAAAGAAAGGGGAGCTAAGATGACGAAGATCCTGATCATCGAAGATGAGGAAAGCATCCTCATGCCGTTGGAGGACAACCTCAAGCTCGAAGGATATGAGGTCTCGTGCGCGAAGGATGGCCTGCAGGGCTTGTCCATGGCCGCCGAGCATCCCTACGACCTCATCATCCTCGACATCATGCTGCCGAAGATGGACGGGTTCGAGGTCTGCAAGCGGCTGCGCCAGGACAGGGTGATGACGCCGATCTTGATGTTGACCGCCAAGAGCCAGGAGGTCGACAAGGTGCTCGGGCTGGAGCTGGGAGCCGATGATTATGTCACTAAGCCATTCAGTTCGCGGGAGCTTTTGGCCCGGGTCAAGGCCATCCTCCGGAGGGTCAAGGAGCCGCATCAGGGCATCGATTTCTACCGCTTCGACGACATCGAGCTCGATTTCATCAAGTACGAGGCCAGGAAGACGGGCCGGCCGGTCCCTCTAACCGCGCTCGAATTCAACCTGATCCATTTTCTCGTCCAGAACAAGGGACGCGTGGTCCATCGGAATGAGGTCCTGGACAGCGTTTGGGGCAAGGACATCTATATCGACGCCCGGACCGTCGACAAGCACATCTCGCTTCTCAGAAAAAAATTCGAGGACGACCCCCAGGAGCCGAAATACATCCTGGGCGTAAGGGGGGTGGGATATAAATTCACGGGATGATCAACGTTCACGCGATCTTCACATAAAAGAGATCGAAGCTTCATGCAATCGGAGGGCCATTGTTTTATCTTCCTCATGGAGAAAAAATTACCATGAGGAGGGATAAGTCATGAAAACAAAATTGTTTGTGTCCGCCGCATTGGCCGTGATACTTGCGTTTGCGTTGTCGGGCGCCGTCCAACAGAGCGCCGAGCAGCTCTACAAGTCGGGCCTTTATGAAGAAGAAGTGGGCGGGGACCTGCAGAAGGCCATCGGGATCTACCAGGACATCTTGCGGCGGTTCCCGGACAACCGTGAAATCGCCGCCAAAACTCTGTATCATCTAGGCTCATGCTACGAGAAACTGGGGCTGAAGCAGGCGCAAGAGACCTTCCAGAAGATCGTTGACAATTATCCCGAACAGACAGACGTCTTCGGAAAGGCCAAGGAAAAACTTACCGCGCTTCTGATGGCCCGGAATATTGTCGGGAGAGGAAGCAAGGAATTCAGAATCCGAAACATCGGTCCTCTCGATGTGCTCGGAGCACCCTCGCCGGACGGACGCCTCATCTCCTGCGTGGATTGGGACACGGGGGACCTCGCTATCATGGATGTCGATTCGGGGAAAAAACGCCG
>JBAQGA010000151.1:0-27646 GCA_049287565.1 Candidatus Aminicenantales bacterium | reverse complement strand
GGTATGTGATGAGCGGCCAGATCTCTCACCGCTCCTGCTCGCAACTTTTCGACTGCCCGAACTGCGAATTCGACCAGGCCAGGCAGGAAGAAGTCGACCGCCAACTGGAAATCAAGGCGAAGCGGGTTGAAAGGATGAGGGCAAAGACCTCTGGCGTCGTGACCGTGAAGCGCAAGCCGGCCAGGACAGATCACTGAGGCGGGGTGGCTCCGACAATCCGATAGGATTGAAGGTCAGCGCGGGAAGAGGCCCTCTTCCCGCGCTTATTTTGGGGCCCTTCTGAGTTCTTCCTTCATCATTCGCATCCCATCGAGAGAGTTGATGGGGATATTCTCGAGCTGGGATCTTATTCTCCTCGTGTCAAAAACATACCTTTGACGGCCCTTCTTATGGACATAGATGAAGTCGATATCGGGATTTCCGATGACCAAGGTGATAATTGTATGGCCGATATTGCCGAGCGGCCTCCGGTCGATGTGGCTGTACTGGAAAATAGCCTTTATCCGGGTTCCTTTCCCTTTCTTGGACTTTATGGAGAGATAGCCATTAGCGGCTTTGGCTGATTCAGCTAACAGAGACAATCCCAGGCCGAACCGGCGGACCTTTTTCGAGGTAAAAAAGGGGTCCAGGGCTCTTTTCTGAGTTTCCTCGTCCATGCCGATTCCGTTGTCGATCACTTCGAGAGACAACACGTCCATCTTCTTATCTTCCACTAGTCGAATTTCTACCTGGCTCGCCTGAGCGGCGACTGAATTTTCGGCGACGTCGAGGATGTGCAGAGAGAGGTCTTCCATCAGGACTTCGACTCCGCTGGATTTTTCGCAAGAATCAGTTTTCTTCCTTCCTCATTCTTCAGCGCTTTTTTGATTTCAGCTAAAGAGGCTTCTTCAAGCAGAAAAGTCGTATAGCCTTTTCCGATATCATCGGGATAGTGGGCATCCGATGAGCAGGTGAAAGGGTAGTCATAAGCATAGGTTTTCATCGCCTCTTCGATGGGAATACGGGGAGAGATTTCCAGTGCGTCTAAAGCCAAATCTTTGGGGATGAAGCCCAACTGACCGATGATGCTGAAGGCCTCCCTGTCTATGTGCGAGGCGATGGCGAGACCACCCCAGGAATGGATCAACCGGATGACTTCATCGAGGGGAATCGTTGTGGCACCGATCAAGAGTTTATTGCTGAAGCCCTCCACTTCTTCCTTCTCGTTCACAATGACCTGCCTGCCGAAGGCCTCTTCGTCATTTTCTCCGGGAAGGTTTTCGTAGACATGCTCCTGGACTCTTAGGGCGTTTTCCAGATTGCCAAAAAGCGCCAAAACATGGACTTCTTCCTGGGACGTCACTTCCAGGCCAGGGAGTACTTTGATGTGCATTCTCTTGGCCGCATTCATCACACCGGGGGAGTTTTCTGATGAGTTATGATCGCAGATGCCGATGATATCTAGCCCCTTCTTTTTTGCCGCGGTCAGAATCCCCTGGGGCGACATATCCAGCTCTGTGCAGGGAGAAAGACACGTGTGAATATGCAAATCTGCTTTAAATAGCCGGAGCATGAATTCTCCGGGTCAGTCCTAAAAACCGATCATGCCGTATAATTTTCCGGTAATGCTGAAGGCCGTCTCCCCGCTGGCAAGGAGCGTGACCTGCTCGTCCTTCGCTCTTTTGAGAGTTTCCTCATCAGGCCTACGGTTGTTGATGATGATGATCCCGGCCAGGTCTCTCAATTTAGCGACAGCGACGATATTTTCGTGTGTCTGGAGGGTGATCCAGAGGTTTTTCCCTTTGCTGTTGGCCATCACATCACTGAGCAGGTCACTTGTGTATCCGCCCGTCACCTCTGTATCTAACCGATCCTGGCCCACCAAAACCTGGAGGTGCAAATTTTCCACGATTTCTTTGAGTTTCATTTGTTATTCCTTCTTTATGGGTGTTTTGCTGGGGTTGGATTTTGTGGGACGCGTCATGGCCGACTTGTTCAACAATTCCAATAACTCTTGGGACAGTTCCGCAAACTTCTGGGGGAGATTGAAAATACAATCGCTGAGTTCGGCTTCTCCTTTGACAACGTCCTCGGCAAAAGTCATGCAGGTGGGAGCACCGCATGCGCCACAGTCAATCTTGGGCAGTGATTCATGAATTTGTTCTTTTTCCTTTCTCTTTCTGATGGCATTGGTCAAATCTTTGTCGAGCGGTTTGAGGGGGCGGGGCTCCAATTTTCCTTCAATGGAAAAATAGTTCTCTTTGTAAAGCTTCCGGACTTCTCTGATATCGGGACAGGCTTTGATTTGTTCGAATTCCAAAGTCTCGATGAGCTTTAAGATTTTGTTGTAGGATATATAAAGGTTCTCCACCGTCAGAGAGCCACCGACACACCCCTGGTGACAAGAATAGGCTTCGATAAAGTCAATGTTTTTGAGTCTGCCTCTTTCCATATCATTGAAGACCTTGAGAACTTCATTCAATCCCGAGACCGCCAGGGAGTTTTTCAGTCTGAGGGTTCGACAGATGCCCCCGACCATCGCCCAGCCGATACCCAGAATGCAGATGCTTTTCAGGGCTTCCTGGTAGCTTCTTTTTTCGATATCTTCCATGGCCGAAAGTAGGGGTCCGTAAATATCGGAAATCGCGATGGCGCCGTCGATGGAAGATTTGCCTTTTTCTGCGGGCTGCTTTATGGAAATCATTTTCACGGGACAGGGAGTGAGATAAAAAATGCCGATGTCCTCTTCTCTCAGACCGAGCGTTTTTGATTTTTTCTTCTTGATCTCTCGGGCCGCCAGTTCTCGGGGCGTATCAATGGGGATAACCTGGTCAATGAGAGCTGGATATTTGACCTGGATTAAACGGACAATGGTCGGACAGACATTGGAAATGAGAGGCTTGGGCCCTTTGTATTCTCGGAGATATTCCTGAATGGCAAAACTGACTTCCCCACAGGTGAAAGCCAGGTCATAAGCGTCGTCGAATCCCAGTCTTCTTATCCCGGCGAGGATTTTCTCCGGCAGAATTTCTCTTCCGAACTGAGCATAGAGAGCAGGGGAGGGCATGACCACGGTATGGCGGAATCTGGAGGATTCCCCGAAGGGATCTGTCAGGGGGATAATGGCATTGTGGGGACAGACCGTTATGCATTCTCCGCAATCGATGCATTTCTCTTCGATAATCATGGCTTTGCCATCTCTGACCCTGATCGCCTGGGTGGGACACATCCGCAGACATTTCATCCGGCCCTTGCACTTTTCCGGGTCGATTCGAATCGAATGGAAATATTGATCCATTTTATTCCATTTCGTTCAAATAGATTGTTATATCGAGTACCGTTCCCTTGCCGTGCTCAGAAAATATCTCAAATTTATCGGCATTCCTTTTGATGTTGGGAAGCCCCATGCCTGCGCCAAATCCCATCTCGCGCATTTTTTCGGTAGCGGTCGAGAAACCCTCCTTCATGGCCAATTCAATATTTTCAATACCGGGACCATCATCTTCGAGTCTCAAATTGAGTTTTTCAGGCGTGACGTTCAGGGTAAGTGAACCTCTTTGAGCATACATCACCACATTCATCTCGGCCTCGTAGGAGGCGATGGACGCCCGGATGATGATCGAAGGATCAATGCCGATCTCCTGGAGTATATCCTTGATGCTGGTGGATGTCTTTCCGGCATTGCTGAAATCACCGCCTCTTATTTCAAAGCGTTGAGAGAATATATTTTCATCACTCATGGCCATTGTCTGCACGGGAAGCGCCGATTCCCTCGAGGCCATGACTGAAGAGAAGGCCGCAGGCAGTATACATCATGAATTGGGTCGAAAGGAGGGGGATATTTTTTCCCTTGGCCAACTCGATTCCCTCCTGATCCGGTTTCTTGCCTCTCACATAGACAATGGCTTTGGCGCCGATTATGTTGGCTGTCCTGACCGATTGGGAATTCGACAGGCCGGTGAGAAGAAGGATTCCAGGCTTGCCAAAAGCAAGAACATCACTCATCAGGTCGGATCCTCCAGCCGATGTGATTTCTTCATCGATACGGTCATGGCCAGTTATGACCTCAGCCTGAAGGAGTTCTTTGATTTCTTTTAAAGTCATTCTAGTGTTGGCCGATATCATAATCGCCGTGGCTATGGAACTCCATGAATCCGGCCTCCAAATAAATCATATGGTAACTATTCAGTTACCCAAAAGTCAACTGCGGAAATATTCGTCCGCAATCCTTTGAGCCATCAGAGGAACCGCTTTTTTAACCGGTTCAGAGAGTCCAGATTGCATTGTTTCTGGTATTGCTTTTATCTGGCAGGCCATAACTCTCACTTTAACCGAGCAAAAATCCTGCAATTCCTTTAAGAGATTTGAAGAAGGAGCTTGGTGAATTGAAAAATCGTCTATTTTCTCTTTCGGGATTTCATCAAGGGTAATTTCAAAAATTTCACCCGGCTTTCTCCCCTTATCCACAGCATCGATGATCACGATAATCTTGGGCCGGGGCTCGCTTAAAGAGATTGTAAATAGTATTTTTCTGATTCCAGTACCCACATCGAGAAGGCATATGTTATTTGGAATGTTGTGGTGGCTCAGGAGGTATTCGACGACTTCGGGTCCGAATCCATCATCACCAAAAAGCTTATTTCCGCAGCCGGCTATGAGGATTTCTTTTTGACAGTAGATTGGGAGGTATTCCATTTCTTAGCCGAAGCATCTATCCCCTTACCGGGGCCGATTTTTTTGATTTGAAACAGCTCGCCTGAATCATTCACGACTTTAGGCTGGCATTTTTATAAAGAACCCGACCCACCGAAAGCTTAACTGACTCTTTATCAGCTTCGAAGATTATCAGGTCTGTCTTTAGACGTTGGAAAATGTGGCTAAATTGTTTCCCTCAGGATCAACAATATGTATCTTCACGCCAATTTTGCCATCCAACATGTGGGTGGCACAGGACAAACAAGGATCATGAGCTCGGATCATCATCTCGACTTTGTTCAGGATTTCCTCGTTATAATTACCGTTTTTGATCAAGTCTTTGGCTGCACTTTTAACGGACATGTTCATGGAAGCGTTATTGTGCGTGGTGCCTACAATCAGGTTAACATTGGTGACGAGCCCATTTTCGTCCGTTTCGTAGTCATGAATCAGTGTTCCTCGGGGAGCTTCGACGGAGGCAATCCCCCTGGCCGCTCTTGGCTCGACCTTTTTTCTGATGTCGGTGCTGGTGATTTCGGGGTCCTCGAGGAGTCGGACTGTATTTTCCGCATTGTAGAGCAGCTCGATTAACCTGGCCCAATGATAGAGTAAAGTCTGTTGGGCCGGGCGGCCGAATTTTTCTCTGAATTCTTCCAATTCAGCTTGAGCGAGGGGGGTATCGATCTTGTCGATAACGTTCATCCTGGCCAGTGTGTTGGTCCGGTAAATACCGTTGGGTTGATCCAGGTCCATGGAGAATGCACCCGCTTTCTTCATGTAGGGGAACTTCAAATAGGACCAGGGTTCCACATGCTCGCTGATATAATCGGTGTAGTCCTTGACCTCGAAATCTTCATAAGAACCGTCGGCCTGCATCATTCTCAGTTTTCCATCGTAAAGGTCCATGGCCCCATCTTCTTTCACTGTCCCCAAAAAACCTGTTTTTATGACACCCAGGGATTGAACGACATCCAAGTATTTTGGAAAGAGGCTCTCTTTGGCAAATGAGATGGAGAATTTACAGAACTCGAGCAATTCATCGGCCATCTTTTTCAGCTCTTTTCGTTCTTCCTCCAGGAGAGGACGGCTGAATCCGCCGGGGACTGCGGCCGCGGGGTGGATGGCCTTGCCGGCGATCATCTCCAGCATCTTGGCGGCCATATGCCTGGATACGACGACTCTCCTGGCGATATCCGGGGCGGCCCCGATAATTCCGATGACATTCCTGGTTCTATAATCAGCGCCCGGCCCGAGCACGAAATCTGCTCCAGCCAGGAAAAAGAAGTGGAGGATATGCTCTTCCATATAAGCAATACTGTTACACAGTTCTCTCAGCTTTTTTCCTGCAGAAGGCGGGTCGACTCCGAAAACCGCATCGGTCGCCTTGGCGGAGGCATTGTGATGAGACCAGGGGCAAACCCCGCATATCCGGGTGGTGATCCTGGGCATCTCTTCGACGGGTCTGCCGATGCAGAATTTCTCAAAGCCTCGCAATTCAAGGACATTGAATTGCGTATCGCTGACGTTTCCCGCGTCATCGAGCTGGATGGTGATCTTAGCGTGTCCTTCGATCCTTGTGACCGGCTGGATAGTGAGTGTTTTTCCCATGATTTAACTCCTTTTTGGCAAGGGCCGTAGACGGCCGGCCCCGCAAAACCTGTTGAAGGTGGCGGCCCGGTCCGGAATCTGTTTGACATCAAGACCAATACTGGACAGAGCTCCCATCATATCCACCATGGGATTGGCGGCATCCGAGAGAGGGCCAAAACATCCTCGGCAAGGCATATAGGCTTTGATGCACCGAGGTGTTTTCGCTGCTCCACCGCAGCCAGATCTTGTCGCGGGGCCATTGCATAGAAAGCCTTGTTCCATAAAACAGCGGACAGTATCGAGGGGCTGCCCTGGCACAAAGTCAACGGGTTCAAGGGGTCTTTTTAAGCTGGCCACAGCCTTTTTTTCCCTGATAAGCGGACATTCGTCGCAGACACTTTTTGTTGGAAAACTGACCTCTCTTCCTTCTAAAAGGGCGGTCAGCGCCTCGGCGACCATTTCCGGCGTTGGCGGGCAACCGGGCAGCTTGAGATCGACTTTGATCACTTCATGGAGAGCATAAATCCTGTCAGTGAACGGTGATACTCCGTTAGGGGTATCGGCTGAATCAGTCGAAACACAACCTCGGAAGACCTTGTCGTAGATCTCATCAACTGTAAATTGATTGGCCAGGGCCGGAAGGCCGCCATAGCAAGCACAGGACCCTAAAGCGATGAGCGTCTTGCACTTTTTCCTCATCTCTTCGGCGATTTCTTTGTTCTCTTCCGTGCGGATTCCACCAGAAATGATTCCTACGTCCGCCTCAGGAATTTCAGGGCCCGGTTGGTCACCTGTCTGTCCCCACATTTTATGATCCATGAGGACCGGCATGTGCACAATGTCGAGCTTGGGCAAAAGGTCGAGGAGTGGCTCTCCGATATCAAGGATGGTGACTTCGCATCCTGCACAGATCGTGAACCACTCTTCCGCTAATCTGACCGCCATCTCTTTCCTCCTTATAAATAGTTATGATGGCCTACTTTAAGGCCCAAAAAATTCTTTGGAACGTTCGAGCTTATAAAAAAAGTATACGCTTGTCAACTCTTTTCATAGGCATGTCCTGTAAGATGAGGAACCCAGTGGCGCGGGCGCCGGTATGGCGGAATTCCTCCGGCATTTTTCGTCAAAATAGTCCCCCCAAAAAATTTTCGAAGGGGCGATTTAAGACTTGCTTTTTGTCTCAAAAAAAAAGTAAAATCAGGGCAGGATCAAATAAATCTTTCTTCGGAAGGAGGAATTATGAGAAGGGAAGGTATCGTCATTTTTAGCGCCGTTGCCGTGCTGTTTGTCCTCTTCAGCCTGCAGGGCTGCAAATCGACTCCCGAAAAGGGCTTGCTGGGGGCCTACTTTCACGCCATCTCCCTGAAAGATACCGCGACGATGTCCTCCATGGCCATCGAGCCGGTTTCAATCGATGTCGACTCCTGGGAGATCGTCAGCGTGAGCGAAGAGAAGACCGAGCCCACTAACTTGGTGGAACTTGGCAAGGCGGAGATGGAATTCAAGAAAAAACTCGAGGAGCATGTCGGGCCGGTGATAGACGCCGAGGACGCTCTCTATGGCGCCCAAGAGGAATTGAAGGCCGCCCGAACAGGCGCCTCCCGGGCCGCCGCCAAGAGGAAGGTGGACGAAATGCAGGCCAAGTTCGACGAGGAGAGAGAGCTGCACAAGGAGCTCCAGAGGAGTTATAACGAGGCCAAGGCGGCCGCCCAGAGGGAAAGGGACATCGCCGTCTTCTCGGTTATCGGGCCCACGGGGGAGTTGCCCAACATCATGGACCTGACGGGAACTGTTCATTCCAAGGATGTGGACGTCAAGATCACCAATAAAGCCGGAGAGGAAAAGCTCTACCGATTCAACCTGAGACGATACGAACTCAGGGATGAAGCGGCCAATCTCAACCGCCGCGGTCGTTGGGTCATCGTCAAGTTCGCCCCGGCAGTCTGAGCCCGTCGCCGGGCTCGCTCCGATATTGACCTTTTCTCGTTATTCCTTTATAAATGTAGTTTCCTTTTTTGGGGGCCGTTAGCTCAGAGGGAGAGCACCGGCCTTTTAAGCCGGGTGTCGCTGGTTCGAGTCCAGCACGGCTCAGTCGCTACCCGCCCCTGTCGTCTAGCCAGGTCTAGGACATCGCCCTTTCAAGGCGGCAACACGGGTTCAAATCCCGTCGGGGGCGCTTGCCTTCCCCGCCCTCCCACATGAGCAAGGACATATGAATTGTGCGCCCGGTTCCTCCCCCTTGGCGGGGAGGATAGAGGAGAGGGGGATTTTCCAAGTCAAGCGCTGGTTCATAATCGTTCGAACAGGAGGAGGCGGCCCCGCTTCAGGATCGGATTTCTTCGGTGAACCGGAACTGATTCTCCCGGAAGAGCCTGACGCAGACATCGACGACGTCGCTGTCGTAAAAACGGCCCTTGTTCTTGGTGATCTCGTCGAGCGCTTCGTCGATGCCCCGGGCGGGACGGTAGGGACGGTGCGAGGACATGGCCTCGACGACATCCGCCACCGTCAGGATCCGTGATTCTTTGAGGATTTGGTCGCCGACCAGGCCCAGCGGATAGCCCGAGCCGTCTAGCCGTTCGTGGTGCTGGAGAACGATCTGAGCCACCGGCCAGGGGAATTTGATGGTCTTCAGGATATCGTAGCCGACCTGGGGATGGGTCTTGATGATGCCGTACTCAATGGCCGTGATCTGGCCGGGCTTGCTCAAGATCTCCGCCGGGACGTAGATCTTGCCGATGTCATGGATGTCGCCGGCGACCCGGAGGCCCTCGATCTGCGTTTCCGACATGCCCAATTCCCGCGCGATGGCGCAGGATAACTTGCTGACGCGGCGCTGATGACCGGCCGTGTAGGGATCGCGGATCTCGATTGTCTGGGCCATGGCCTGGATGGCCCCCTCGAGAGCCTGGTGGAGTCTCTCCCAGCTCTCCTTGAGCTCTTTTTTGGTGCGCACGCGGGCGCTGATGTCACGGAAGACGAGAACGTGACCGCTGGTGTTACGATGGCTATCGCTCATCGGCATGTCGGTTTCTTCGATCGGGAACTTTCCCCCATCATTAGCCCAGAGAACGACCTCTGGTTCATCTCCATCGCAAGAGACCACCGTCCGGAAGACGTCCCGGAGCGGCATCTTCAAGGCCTCTTCCTGACGCCATCCGGTGAGCTTCTCGGCCAGCGGGTTCATGAAGGTGATCAGGCCGGACCTGTCGGTGGCGATGACCCCGTCGCCGATGCTCTTGAGGAGCGCCGAGAGCCAATCTTCCCTCTCCCGCAGCTTCATCCCCATGCGCGATTTGTAATAGGCCATTTCGATGGCGATCTTGAGCTCGCGCTCGTCGAACGGCTTGAGGATGTAACCGAAGGGCTCGCTTATCTTGGCCCGTTTAAGGGTGTGCTCGTCGGCATAAGCGGTGACATAGATGACGGGGATGCGGTAAGAATCCCAGATCTTCTCGGCGACGGCGATCCCGTCGAGTGACCCCCTGATGATGACATCCATGAGAATGATATCGGGCCGGCTTTCGGCGGCCATGGCCAGGGCCTCCTCCGCCGAGGAAGCAATGCCGCAGACTTCGTAGCCCTGGCTCATCGCCATGTTCTCGATATCCCTGGCCACCAGGTTTTCGTCCTCGACGATGAGAAGGCGGATTCTGTCCATATTTCAGTTTCTTATTTTCTGGGGCAACTCGTTGAATTCAAGGGTGAAACCGGTGCCGCTCCGGCACTCGAGCACGAGACGGCCCTCGATCTGATCGACCAGGGTGCTGACGATCTGCATGCCCAGGGTCTCGGTCTTGCGGAAATCCAGATTCTCCGGAAGCCCCACCCCGTCATCCTTCACCCGCAGCACGTACCCGTCTCCCGTCACCTTATGAAGGTCCAGGTCCAGATAGCCGCTCCGTCCCTCCGGGAAAGCGTGCTTCAGGGCGTTGGAGATGAGCTCGTTGACGATCAGCCCGCAGGGGATGGCCGTGTTGATGTTGAGGTGGACCTCCTCGGCCTCGATGCGGAGCTGGATGCGGGAGGAGTCCACCTGGTAGGAGTGGAAGAGATGGGTGGCCAGGCTGCGGAGGTACTGGGAGAACTCGATACGGGAGAGGTCGGAAGACTGGTAGAGGCGCTCGTGGATGAGGGCCATGGAGCGGATGCGGCGCTGGGACTCCTTGAACATTTCCATGACGGCGGGGTTCTGGATGTGGCGGGACTGGAGGTTGAGGAGGGAGGAGATGACCTGCATGTTGTTCTTCACCCGGTGATGGATTTCCCTCAAGAGGACCTCTTTTTCCTGGAGAGACGCCTGGAGCCGGTCCTCGGCCATCTTGCGTTCGGTGATGTCGCGGACGTACTCGATGACACCCTTCATCTGTCCCGTCTTGTAATCGATCAGCGGGAAACTGAAGAGGTCGATCCAGCCGGTAACAGCGCCTCCCGGGCCCACTTTGGCAACGACTTCATAGGCCGCCTCCGAAGTCTCGAGCGCCTTTCGGGTCGGGCAGATATCGCAGGGCTGATCGCGGAGCTGGTAGGCTTCATAGCATTTCTTTCCGACGAGCGGCATGCCATGGGCATACCAGTTTTCCATGGTCTTGTTGACCCGGAGGATGGTGTAGTCCTCGCCCAGGATGGAGATGCCGTCCTGGATGCTCTCGAACATGCTGGTCAGGAAACGCTCGCGCTCCTGGACGTCCTCCTCGCTCTTCTTGCGATGGATGACCATGGCGATCTGGTCGCAAACGAACTTGAGGATGTTCTTGTCCTCCTCGCCGTAGCGGAGACCTTCGGTGTAGGTCTGGACGACCAGGACCCCGATGGTTCTAGAATCGATATTGAGCGGCACGCCCAGCCAGTCGATGGAAGGCGCGCCGATGGATTCTACCTCGCCGCGCTGGATGAGCTCGGCAAACACCTCCGGTGAGGCCAGGAGAGGTATGCCTGTCCGCAAGACATATTCGGTCAATCCCCGTCCGAGTTTTTTTGGAGCGGGCGGGGAATCGAACTCGTCCACAAAGTAGGGAAAGCTTAAAATCTCATGATTCGAATCATAGAGAGCGATGTAGAAGTTGTTGGCCGGCATCAAGCCGGAAATAACCTGATGTATGGAATGGAAGAGTTCCTGAAGGTTCCGGGCAGAGTTGGCCGCCTCGGAGATCTTGAAGATCGATTCATTGACCCGTTCCATTCGCCGGCGTTCCAAGGCTTCCAGGGCCAGGGAGACAGTATCTCCCACGCTGATGGCAAAATGTTGCTCTTCGAGGGTCCATTTTTTCTCCTGACCCGTATGCTCATGACAGATGATCCCGATGATCTCGCCGCGACGCCGGATGGGGATGTCCACCATCGACACGATACCCAGCGGCGCCAGGTAGGGGTTGGCGAACTCGCGCGTTCTCGGGTCGGACCGAGCGGAGTCGGCGGCGATGATGCAAGAACCCTCGAGAGCCCGGAAGTAGTCCGGGAAATCCCGGGCTCTGAGCACCATGCCCCGGTCATGGCCATTGTCCCGCCTTGTATAAAGGTCCCGGCAGCGGATCTCGGAATGTTCGGAGTCGAAGAACCAGATGCTCACCCTGTCCACATCGAGAGTGTGAGAGGCGATTTCGGTAATTTTTTGGAGAGTGGGATCGAGGTCGGAGAAACCGAGCTTGCCCAGCTCCAGGAGAGCGGCCTGATGGCGGATAACCTGCTCGGCGCGTGTCTGCAGCTCCGCGTCCTCTTCCCTGTGCCTGGTGATGTCCAGCAGGCTTCCCTCGTGGTAAAGAATCCGCCCGCCGGCATCCTTAACCGCCCGGGCATTGTCCCGGACCCAGATCACCGAACCGTCGGCGCGCTTCAACGGGAACTCAAAATTCTGGAGGACGCCGTCTCGGTCCATGATAGCGAAGGATTTTTCCTGGTCCTTCGGATCGAGGTTGAAATCACCGACGAAACGGCCGACGACGGATTCCTTTTTTTCACATCCGAGCATCCTGACCATGGCGGGATTGAGATCGAGGAACTTCCCGTCCGGGCTCGTCCGGTAGAGTCCCACGGGGATGCCCTCGAAAAGAGCCCGGTACTTGTTTTCGCTTTCCCGCAGGTTATGGCTCGCCTGGCGTGAACGGGCCTGTTTTCTTCCCGCCGTTATGGTTTTCTTGACATCGGTTTTTTTTGAGGATGTCATCGCTTGGGAGCCTTTCTTCAGACCATTATCCAGTGGAACATGCCTCTCAAGAGTTCCCGTCTACTTTATCCGGCGAACGGAGATCGGACAATCGCCCATGGGGATGAATTGCGGGGGGATTTTTTTCTCTCTTATATCACCTCTAAAGGGGAAGAGAGATCTGCCCGTCTCCACTTTCTCATCGGCTTCCGTTCAGCCGGGGAGGGATGTTGTGATAAGATAGGGGACTTCGGAGGCCCCATGAAAAGAATCTGGCCATTCTTTCTTATCCTGGCGTCCGGTTTTATTTCCCCTGCTTTTCCCAAGACCAAGGGGTATCTTTTCATTATCGGCGGGGGAGACCGGCCGGAAAGCATGATGAAGCGGTTTGTCGAAATGGCCGAGCGGTTCGGAAACGGAAAGATCATCGTTTTCCCGATGGCCAGCAGCGAGCCCGAGGAGACCGGTGCCGGCCTGGTTTCCGAGTTCAGAGCCCTGGGTGCCCGGCAGGTGGAGAGCCATGTCCTGACCCGCGAACAGGCTTTATCCGAGGAGAGCGCCCGCTTGCTCGACGATGCCGGCGGCGTTTTCTTTTCCGGCGGGGACCAATCCCGACAAATGGCGGTTCTTCGCCACACCCCCGTCCACCGCCGGCTCCTCGAACTCTACGATCAGGGTTGTGTCATGGCCGGGACGAGCGCCGGCGCCGCGGTGATGAGCGAGGTCATGATCACCGGTGAGGAGCGGAGGAAGGTCGAGGAAGGACACGAGTTCGAAACCCTGGAGGCCGAGAACATCGTCACCAGCGAAGGATTGGGCTTTATCCGAACAGCTATTATCGACCAGCATTTTGTGGCCCGAAAAAGACATAACCGGTTGATCAGCCTGGTGGCCGAAAAACCTCTTCTCCTGGGGATCGGGATCGACGAGGAAACGGCCATCATCATCAGTCCCGATGAAACCTTCGAGGTCGTGGGCCGGAGGAGTGTCGTCGTCTATGACGGCTCCCGGGCGGACACGGCCGTCAACCCATCCCGACTCATCGCTCTCCGGGGCGTGGCCGTGCATGTGCTGGTCGCCGGCGATCGGTTCGACCTCAAAACGAGAGAGACGGTGCGTTGATGGGTTCCCCAAAGATCAAGCTGCCCCATACGTTGGTCTTGATCTACGCGATGGTGATCCTGACGGTCGTGGCCACCTGGATCGTCCCCGGCGGGCAATACCAGAGGGTGGAAAAAGACGGCCGGACCATCCCGGTGGCGGGCACCTTCGCCCAGACCGCCCGGAATCCCCAGGGGTTGGGCGCGCTCTTTGTCTCTCCAGTCAAGGGATTCATCGAGGCCGCCGCCATCATCGCCGTCGTCTTCGTGGTCGGGGGAGCCTTCGCGGTCATCCAGAAGACGGGCGCCATCATGGCCTTCATCCATAACCTGGCCCTGCGGTTCGGCCGGAGCAAGGCCCTCCGAGTCCTGCTCATACCCGTGATCATGATCATCTTTTCGCTGGGGGGAGCGGTCTTCGGGATGTGCGAGGAGACGATGCCCTTCGTCCTGATCTTCATTCCCCTGGCGCTCTCGCTCGGCTATGACTCGATCGTCGGAGTCGCGCTCCCCTTCATCGGCGCGGCGGCGGGGTTTGCGGGCGCCTTTTTCAATCCCTTCACCGTCGGAATCGCCCAGGGGATCGCGGGTCTTCCCGTCTACTCGGGGATGGGTTACCGGATCCTCATCTGGGCGGCAGGGACGACGATCGCCATCGCCGTCGTCATGCGCTACGCGGCCCGGGTGCACAAGAACCCCCGACTGAGCCCTGTGTATGATGACGACCGGGAGCGCCGGGCGAAGCTCCGCCTCGACCTCCCGCCGGCGGAGAAAGTCGAGCTCACCAGCACCCATAAGCGCGTCCTCTACCTTTTCCTGGCGGGCATGGCCCTCCTCGTCTTCGGCATCTTGAGATACCGGTGGTACATCAACGAGATGGCCGGCCTTTTTCTCGCCCTGGGGATTGTCTCCGGCCTCGTCGGGCGGTTGAAGGCGGAGGAGGTCGCCCGGTCGTTCGTCGACGGGGCCAAGGATATGGTCAACGCCGCCCTGATCATCGGCTGCGCCCGGGCCATCCTCGTCGTGGCCACCGACGGAAACATCCTCGACACAACGCTGCACGCTATGTCGCAGGCGATCGCCCGTTTTCATCCCGTCCTATCCGCCCAGATGATGTTCATCTCGCAGTGCGTCATCAACTTTTTCGTCCATTCGGGGACCGCCCAGGCGGCCCTGACCATGCCCATCATGGCGCCGCTGGGGGAGCTCGTGGGGATCACCCGTCAGACCTCGGTCTTCGCCTTCCAGTTGGCCGAATACATCAACCCGATCCTTCCGACTTCCGGCGTGACTATGGGCATACTGGGGTTGGCGCAGATGCGCTGGGAGAAGTGGGCCAAATGGCTCCTTCCCCTGGTCGTTATCTGGGTCATCTTTGGATTGATCACCCTCATCCCTCCTGTTCTGGTCCGCTGGGGTCCTTTCTAACAGAACGTCTCAACAACCTCCACCTCGCCCCACTGCGTTTCTCTTGAACAAAATGCGCACGGAGGCAACCTTTTACCCCGCTCATTCATCTTATCCAGGTGAGGAAAGAATGAGCGTCTTTAACCTGACACCTGCTCTTGCCAGGGCTCCCCGATTGGGGGATAATGGCAGCCGGATTGTCCAGGTCTTTCCCTCAAGTGCATTTCCTCGCATGACCGCTGATAGAAGGGACGAAGATAAGGGATTTGCGCCCCGGCCTCTCGCCACCCTCTCCTCTCTGATCCTGCGCAGCCAGCAGGGCGACGAGCGCGCTATGGAGGAGATCTATGACCGGTACAAGAAGCCCCTTTTCAACCTGGCCTACCGCTACACCTTCGACCGGGTCACCGCGGAGGACCTCCTCCAGGATATCTTCATCAAGATCTTCACCCACATGAAAGATGTTCAGAAAGACGCCACTTTCGTGGCCTGGATGTACCGGATCGCGGTCAATACCTGCTATTCTTTCCTGCGAAGCCGGCGGAGCCGGAACGGAAAGACGCTCTCCCTCAGCGAAGTCGAAGGGAAAAAAGAGGAAGCGGTCTACGATGGCCATGAAGACAGCCTGGCCAAAACTCTGGACGAGGCGCTTCAGGAACTCCCGGAACGCCTTCGCTCCGTTTTCCTTCTCCACGACGTCCAGGGATACAAGCATGAAGAGATCGCCCGGATGCTCGGCGTTTCGGCCGGGACGTCGAAATCCCAGTTGTTCAAGGCCCGGATGAGGATCCGGGAATGGCTCAAAGAGAAGAAGGCCTTATAGGGAGGACGACGATGAAATGTTCGCTCGCCCAGGAATGGATCAACGAATTTCTGGATGGAGAGCTCGGACCGAAGCGGGAGGCGAAGCTCAAGGCCCATCTCGAGGCCTGTCCGGATTGCCGGGCGCTCGCCCGTGATCTCGAGATGATCGTCCGTCAGGCCGGGAACCTGGGTGCGTTGGAGCCGTCTGCCGGGATTTGGCCGAGGGTCGCCGCGGCGGTCAGGGAATCCCGCGAGGGAGCCCCGGCGTCCTTTCCGGGAAAAAGAAGCTGGCCCGGCGCTTTCTGGAATAAGGCCGCCTGGCGATTCGCGGCTGCAGCCGCCCTCGCCCTGGTGATTGTCGGCACGGTCATCATCCGGCAAGAGCCCCGGATGGCCGCCGACTCGGTCAGAGAAGGCTCCGTCGAATATAGCCTGGTCAAGCTCCAGGAAGCCCAGGATTATTATGAAAAGGCCATCCTGTCGTTGAACGAGGCTGTTCAGTCTCAGGACAGCAGCCTGTCCCCTCAGCTCGCCGAGATCTTCAAGCGCAACCTGGCGGCGATGGATGAGACCATCCAGGCCTGCCGGCAGATCGTCGAGGAAGATCCCGGAAACCTGACGGCCCGGGCCTATCTTCTGACGGCCTACCGGGAACAAGTGAATGTCCTCGAGGAAATGATGGGCCTCAAACAATCGTCCGTCCGCGGGAGGGCGGAGACGGCCCTTTGAATTCTACAAGAGAAGGAGGAAGACGATGAAAAATGTGAAGACAAAACGGACGGTCTGGCTCGCCGTCACTCTTTTGCTGGTTTTCTCTTTTGCCGTGGCCAAGGAGAAGTACGAGGAGAAGTTCGAGAAGACGATGGCGCTGGCCAAGGACGGCAAGGTGGATATCGGCAATATCTCAGGCGACATCGTGGCCATGAGCTGGAAACAGGACCAGGTCAGGATCGAGGCCCTCAAGGTCTCCACGGCCGGTTCGCTGGAAAAGGCTAAGGAGAACGCCGCCAAGGTGACGATCGAGATCGCCCAGGAAGGCAATGTGCTCCGGATCGAAACCAAGTATCCCAGGAACGAAAAATCCTGGGGCGGCGAATCGACCAACGTCTCGGTGAACTATAAGCTCTGGATCCCGGAGAAGGCGGCCCTTAAGGCCCACAGCATCAGCGGTGATGTCACCGCGGAAGCGATCGGCGGAGCGGCCGACCTCAAGGCGATCAGCGGCGATGTCCGCCTCACCAAGGCCGACGAAGGCGCCGAGTGCAACTCGATCAGCGGGGAGGTCGTCGTCGCCGAAGTGACCGGCAACGCCTTCCTCAAGTCGGTTTCGGGCGATATCAAAGCCAATATGATCAAGGGTTCGGTCGAGGCCGAGACCGTGAGCGGCGACGTCGAGTTGACCGATATTTCCGAAGCATCGTCCGTCCGGGCCAAGGCCTTGAGCGGCGAAGTCATCTATCGCGGCCGCATCAACCGGCAGGGCAACTACCATTTCAAGTCGCACAGCGGCGACGTCGAGCTCTATCTCCCGGCTGATTCGGCCTTCGATTTCGAAGCCGACACATTCAGCGGCGGTATCGAGACCGATTTCGAGGTCAAGGTCATGGGCAAGGTCTCTCCCAAGGAGATGAGCGGGACGGTCAACGGCGGCGGAGCGTCGCTCAAAGTCTCCTCGTTCAGCGGCGATATCAGGTTGAAGAAGAGCTAGCCGGGATATCCTTCAGGCAATGGAAGGGGCGGC
The DNA here is from genome assembly GCA_049287565.1 of Candidatus Aminicenantales bacterium. Lineage (GTDB taxonomy): Bacteria > Acidobacteriota > Aminicenantia > Aminicenantales > UBA8522 > UBA8522. The sequence goes on along the minus strand of JBAQGA010000151.1, from coordinate 10,188 downwards.
TCCGAATCCGAGCCGCGCCTTTTTGCTATAATATCCTGCTTCGAGAGTCCCATGATCTTTCACCGCAGGATTCGCGTCATCAACTTCGGCCGCAAGCTGGCCGTCACCGCCGTCTTTTTTCTCGTTTTTCTTCACTTCTTGAAGCTCGGATTCAAGGGATGGGAAATCGGTCCGTTTCGGCCTCGTCTATCCGTTCCTCGTGGCGGGAAGGCTGCTCATCGCCAATTCCACCTTCAGCCTCTACTGTTTCCGCAAGGCCGAATACTAGTGGAGACTTGACCTCATGATCGCCACCTCCGGCCGCGATTTCGAAATCATACTCATAAGCGGCGAGCCCTACATCGACCATCCTCTGTCAGCGGTCGGGGTCATCGCCCGGGTCCTCGATGCCCATGGCTTCAGGGTCGGGGTCATCGGGCGGCCCGACTGGAAAACCGACCGGGATTTCCTCAAGCTCGGCCGACCGCGCCTCTATTTCGGCATCACCTCCGGCTCGATGGACAGCCTGCTGGTCAATTACACGCCGCTGAAGAGGGAAAGGGCCAAGGACCCGCATGCTCCCTATCATTCCGGGATTCCCGACCGGGCCGTTCTTGTCTACGCCAATAAAATCAAGCATCTTTATCCCGGCTCGACGATCGTCCTCGGCGGGATCGAGGCCTCCCTGCGGCGCTTCGCCCATTACGACTACTGGGAAAACAAGGTCCGGCGCAGCCTCCTCTTGGATTCGCGGGCGGATATCCTGGTTTATGGCCCCGGAGAGAAACAGGCCCTGGAGATCGCCCGGCGCCTGGACAAGGGTGAGGATCTTCTCGGAGTGCCGGGAACGGGCGTTGTGCGGCGGGAGCTTCCCGCCGGGTTCAGCGTCATCCCTTCGTACGAAGATGTGAGCAAGGACGCGGCCAAGTTCTGCGATGCCCAGCGGCTGTTCTCCAACCGCCAAATGCTCGCCCAAGCGCACGCCGGACGGTACGTCCTCCAATTCCCGATGCCTGACTACACAGGCGAGGACTTGGATTGGATATATGGACTTCCCTACTCGCGCCGGGTTCCGCCCGATTTTCCCGAGTTCGCCATGGCGCGCTTCTCCGTCGTCACCCACCGCGGTTGCATCGGCGATTGCTCTTTCTGCTCCCTGACCCTCCACCAGGGCGACCGGATCGTCTCCCGGAGCGAGGATTCTATCCTGGAGGAGATCCGGCGGTTAACCCGGCACCGCGGCTTCAAGGGATATATCGACGACTTGGGAGGGCCCACGGCCAACATGTACGGGATGGACTGCCCGAAGCCGTGCCCGGAGGGGACATGCCTGTCTTGCAAGAAGCTCGACCGGAGCCACGGCCGGCTCATCCGGCTGATGAAGCGGACCCGGGCCATTCCCGGCATCAAAAAGGTCTTTGTCCGGAGCGGCATCCGCTACGACCTGGCCATGGAGAGCCGCGAGTATCTCCGGGAGTTGTCCGCCCACCATGTCAGCGGGCTGCTCAAGATTGCGCCCGAGCACGTCTCGCCGCGTGTTCTGCGCTTGATGAACAAAGGCCGGGACAGGAGCGAAGAGTTCCGCCGGCTGTTTCGGGAGCTCAATCGGGGACGAAGGCAGCAGCTTAAAGGCTACTATATGGTGGCCCATCCGGGGACATCGGAGAAGGAAGCGCAGGAACTCGGACGGCATCTGGAAAAACTGGAGCGAGAGGGGGAGAGGCCGGTCGAAGGCGTGCAGATATTCACGCCGACGCCGATGACCCGCTCCACCTGCATGTACCACACCGGGATCGACCCGATTACGGGTGAGCCGGTTTACGTCCCCCGCACGTTTATCGAAAAAAAGGCGCAAAAACGTCTGCTCGAGAAGAGGCGAACGGAAATCGTCTAGAATTTCTCGATCTTCTCCGGCGGGACGAGGCCATTGGGTGTCCAGCCATAATGGGCGTAGTAGGCGTCGAGTATCTGATTGTAGTATTCCAGGTTGACGGCCCGGCCCTTGTGCGCCCCGGCCGTAAGGGGGACGGTCAGCTTGGGCGGCACGTAGGCGTCGTAGGCGCGTTCGCGGCCCTGGATGTTGTTGAAGCGGCGTTCGAGGTTATAGATCCTTTGACCGCAGGCGGTGATCGACTCTTCCGTATACTCCATCCCGGTGAGCACCTTGTACAGGCCGAGGAAGAGGTCCGAGGTGATGGACTCGGGGAAGAAATCACACAGCCCCAACGAATCGACAAGCGCCTTTCCGATCTGCCCTGCGGCGACATACGCGGCGAGTTTTTCCGCGCCCTCCAGCCCGCCCTCCTCGGCCTGGATCGTCCAGGCGTAAGTGTGGTCGCCCCGGCCGCGGTTGGATGTGCCGTAGGCCGTAAACATCCCGGGAAACACCTTGGGTTCGATTCCTGCATAGCCGAGTCCTCCGTAGGCCGTGAGGACGCAGCGAGCGATGGCCTCGAGGCTGGCCGCTGTCGCTGAGGCTCCAATCTCGGCGATGACGGCGTCGGAGTGGCGGGCGAAGAGCCGGCCGGTGTCTCCCCTAAGGTAGGCGATGTCCTCCAGGAACCGGATCATGCTCGGGGCATCGCCGAACTTCGGCGCCCCGGCATATTCTTTCAAGAAACCTTTCTCTTCGAGGTCCATGGCACCTGATGTCACCCCGCCAAAGCTCATCGTGTCCACTCCCAGCTCATTACAGAGGCGGTTGAGGTGGAAGATGGCCTCGCGGTCGGTGATACAGCAGTTGATCCACAGGGCGACGGTCTCGAACTCGGGCCGGACTCCTTCGCCGGCGTATGGACCTGACTCCACCGTGGCCGAACGCGTGCACATGACATGCCGGCAGCGGTTGCAGACCTTGTGCTTTCCCGCGATCGCCAGGAAGGCGTCGGTGCCAACCCTGGCGTAGGCGGCCGGATCGAACCAGCCTTCGTCGAAGTTGTGCCAGGGGAGGTAGCCTCCCTGTTTGCCCAGGTAGCGGCCGTTGAAGGCCCGGTCGAGCCACCAGGTCGTACCCGTCCTGGGCCGGAAGGAAGCTGTCCATTCCGGATCCGCGACGTGCGCTTTGATCAGCGCATCGAGCTCCCTGCTCAGCTTCTGGAAGGCGGCCGCGTCGGCATAGGTCGTCTGCCGCTTCCCCAGAGCCGTAACCGCGACCAGGTTCTTCGAGCCGAATACTGCTCCTGCTCCTCCTCGCCCGAAATTGCGGTGATGATCGCCGGTCAGGCAGGCGAAGGCCACCCTGTTCCATCCCGCCGGACCCAGGCACATCGTCGACGAGCCCGGATATTTTGCTGTCAGAACGTCGGTTATAGCCGAGGCCGGGCGAACAATCCTGCGGCCGTCCACGGTTTCGAAGAGATTCTCCTCGGCCTCGATAATCAGGACGGCGTCCTCAGTCACAAGAATTCGAACAGGGCGGCCGGCCCGGCCGTCGATGATCAGCTGGTCGATGCCGGCCCGCTTCAGCATGTTGGGGAAAAGTCCGCCGGCGCTCGAGTGAGTCAGGAGGCCGTAAAGCGGCTTGTGCCCGGGGGCCCAGGGGGCCGGCTCGGGCGAGCGGGTCATGGGGCTGACAAAGGAGCAGGAGCCGCGTCCCGCCGTCGGGATGAACGTGTCGTTGGGGGCAGCTGTGCCGATGACGATCCTGTTCGCCGGAGAGAGCGGGTCCCGGAGCGGGGCTCTGGATACGAGATGCTCAAAGATCAGTCGGGCCTGGATCCCGCGGCCGCCCACGTAGTCGTGGCAGACGGCCGGGTCGGCCGGCACAATTTTCACGGCGCGGTTGGTCAGGTCGACGAAGGCCCAGCGGCCCATATAGCCGGAGAGTCCGTTTTCCGATGGGCTCATAACGCCTCCTTGGTCAGAGCTTCTGATGATAATTCGGATAAGCCGGCTTTTTATGCTTGGGCGCCGGATTCTTGGCCAGGAGTTCGAGGCAGATCTGGACGGCCTTTTCGAGTTGCGGGTCGCGTCCGTTTTTTACAGAAGCAGGGTCATTCTCCACCTCGATATCCGGATCGACGCCGTGGTTCTCGACGTCCCAGGTGCCGTTGGGATTCCAGAACCCGCTCTGCGGCGCTCCGGTGAATCCGCCGTCCATGAGTGCGGCGGCGCCCGCCATGCCGACCAGGCCGCCCCAGGTCCGCTTTCCCACCAGCGGACCGATCCCGGCGGCGCGGAAAAGCCAGGGCATCATGTCGCCGCCCGAGCCGGCGTACTCGTTGATGATCATGACTTTGGGGCCGTAGATCGAGCCGACCGGGGTGATGTAGTCGGCGCCGTCGCGGGCCGCGAAGTAGCCCATTAACGGCCGCCGCATGTAGTCGATGATGTAGTCGGCGATCAGGCCGCCCTGGTTGAACCGTTCGTCGATGACGGCGCCCTCCTTGCCGACCTGGGCGAAATAATAGCGGTTGAAGTTCGTGAACCCTCCCTGGGCGGTATCGGGAAGATAGACGTAGGCCAGCCGGCCGTTGCTCATTTTGTCCACCTTGCGGCGGTTGTCCTCGATCCAGGCCAGGTGACGGAGTCCGGATTCATCGGCGACCGGCACAACGGTGACCTCGCGGGCGTCCTTGCCGTCCGGGCTCGGTCCGACCTCGATCGTCACCTGGCGGCCGGCCGTTGCTTCAAAAAACTTGTAGATCTCAGCGGACGCCATCACATCCCGGCCGTTGACGGCGATCAGGTATTCGCCTTCTTTGACATTCACTCCCGGCTGGGTCAGGGGGGCCCGGAGCCGAGGATTCCAGTTCTCGCCGTTGTAAACGCGGGCGAAGCGGTAGCGGCCGTTTTCGATGGTGTAATCGGCGCCGAGCAGACCGCCCCGCACCGTCTTGACCTCCGGCAGGTCGCCGCCGCCGACGAAGACGTGGCCGCAGGTCAGCTCCCCGAGCATCTCCTCGAAAAGATAATTCAGGTCCTGACGGCTGGCCAGTCCGTCGAGGTAGACGGAGTATTTATTCTCCGCCGCCTTGAGGTCGAGGCCGTGGGCGCCCGGATCATAAAAGAAATCCCGCTCGATCCGCCAGACCTCGTGGTACATCTGCTTCCATTCGACCCGGGGCTCGACATAGACCTCCATCTCGGCGGTGCGGAGAAGGCCTTTCCCGGGCTCGGCCGCTCCGGTAGTGGGGGCGATCGTCCAGTTCCGCTCTGAGGCGTAGAGGATCTTCTCTCCGTTGGCGGAGAGAACAAAGCCGTTCACGTTGTCCAGGAACTTCTCGAATTTTCGCTGGGCGAGGTCGAATTTATGAAGAGTCATTCCCTCGCCTCGGGAATAGCGGAAGAAAAGCGGGGGGGCTTCCAAGATGTAGATGATCCCCTCTTTTCCGGCGGCCAGGTCACGGTAGTTTTTTGCCGGAACGGGCAGAGCCAGTATCCTCTGGCCGATGTTGTCGAAGTCGATATTGACCTTCTCAGTCTCTTTGGGCGTGTCCTTGTCTTTATCCTTCTTATTATCGGCCGCTTTTTCGGCCTCCTTCTTTTCCTCCGACTTATTCTCGTCTGTCTTTTCGGCCTTCTCTTCCTCCTTGCCCTTCTCTTCGTCACTCTCCGGAGCGAGCGGCGACGGCAGGTCCTTCCGCAAGACCATAACATAGACGCTCCGGGTGACCGGGCGGTCCATGCTGGACATGTTGAGCCAGCCGGGCGTCAGACCCACGTCCGTACTGGCCGTGAAGAAGATGTACTTCCCGCTCTTGTCGAAGAGAGGGAACTTGGTGTCGCTCAGACCATCCGTTACCTGAGTCGTTTTCCCCGTCTCCAGCGAGTACACCATGACGACGTGCATGTGGCTCGGGATCTGCTTGGTGTAGGTCAACCAGCGGCTGTCGGGCGACCAGGCGAAGTCCCAGACGAACGCGGGACTATAGTAGTAGGTAGTGTCGACTTTGACGGGGGACGTTTTTTGGATATCGACGTACCAGAGCGTGAGATGCTTGTCGTTATAAGCGATTTTCGTGCTGTCGGGCGACCATGTCGGCCGGTGATAGAAAGAAGGCTGTTCTGCCAGAGCGATCTTTTTCTCCGCTTCCTTCCCGGCCTGGTCAACGATATGGAGGGCGTACTCGCCCGATTCGTCGGGGAAGTAGGCGATCCATTTTCCGTCCGGCGACCAGGAGGGGTCGCGCTCCATGATTCCGGTCGTCCGAGTGAGGTTGCGGATGTCGCCTTTTTCGGCGGGGACGGTCAGGATCTCCCCCCGGGCTTCGAAGACAGCCCTGACTCCGGTCGGAGAGATGTCGGCGTTGACGATCCTCTGGCCGACCTTGACATAGCGCGGACGAACCTCCGGGAAATCCCCATTCAGGGTGATATCGAGTTTATGGGACTTGCCGTCGGCCAGGTCAAAAATGTTGAGCGAGCCGAACTGCTCATAGACGATGGCCCCGGAGCCGGCCGAGGCGGCCTTGAAGTCGAGGCCGTCGTTCGCGATCACCTGCTCGACTTTCTTCGACACGGTGTCATAGACGAACAGCGTCACCGGGCCGTTCCGGTCGGAAAGGAAGTAGACTTTGTCCCCGACCCATATCGGGTTGGAATCGTTCGAATTCTCCCGCGGAACCTTCTCAACCTTGAGGTCGGAGAGATTGATCAACCAGACGGGTGTGGTCTGTCCGCCCCGGTAGCGTTTCCAGGCCTTCTGCCACTGCAACGTCGGGACGTAGGCAAGGCGCATTCCGTCAGGAGAGAATGATGCGGACATTCCGGACGGAAGGGGAAGCTCCTCGGGGAATCCGCCCATGAGGCCGACGGTGTAGAAACGGAGGATGCCCATGCCGGCCTCATCATGCCGGGGCGAGCGGAAAACGATGCGTTTTCCATCGGGAGTCCAGCCGACGACCTGGTCGGGTCCTGGATGATAAGTCAGGCGCCTGGGGACTCCGCCGGCCGCCGGCACGATATAGACATCCACATTTCCGTCGTATTCGCCGGTAAAAGCAACCAGGGTCCCATCTGGAGAGAAGAGGGGATCGCTCTCAGTCCCTATTCCTGTAGTTAGCGGCCTGGCCTCGCCTCCCTCCCTGGAGACGGCCCAGAGGTCGCCGGCAAAGGCGAAGACAACGTGGGTATTGCTCAACGTCGGCTGCTGGAGGAGGAGCGACGTCTCGGCGGCGGACGCCGCACAGAAAGCCAGGCCTAGAAAGATAATAAAAACCAGGGCACTTTTCTGAGTCGTCACCTAAATATCTCCTTTCTTGGCTGGGGCGATTTTTCTTGCTCTAACACTTCCCCCAGACGTGCCGGGGGTGCTTCTTCTCGTATTCCCTGGCGGATTTCTTGGTGATCTGGTGCCAGGACACGCCTTTCTTGGCACCGACGATTCCGGCCAGGGCGCAACGGCAGAGCGTCGGGTCGACCTTCTCCCTCAGTTCGTCGAAGACCTTATAGGGATCACGCTTGAGGAACTCTTTTTTGGTCGTGATTCCGATTCGGCCGAGCTTGGCGGCCGTGGTCGGGCCGATGTTGGGAAGCGATCTCAGCGAGTCATCCGTTTCTGGGGTTTTCTTTTTTTTCGTCGGGATCATATTTTCGGGCTCTCCTACTGCTTGTAGCTAAACGGACCCTCTCCCAAAAAGATTCTAGAAAAATGATAAACCTCTGTCAATTCGTAAAATCTGATAAGGGCACGCCACTCACTCAATTGGCAGGCAGGAAACCGTTGCCTCTAAGATGGGCGTCAGCATTGCATCCTGTGGTGGGCGGGGATAGGATAGAGAGCCATGAAATTCCAAGCGGTGATCTTCGACCTCGACGGGACGCTCCTGAATACCCTTGCGGACATCGCCGACGCCATGAATAAGGCCCTGGAGCGGATGGGATTTCCGGACCACGAAACCAGCGCTTATAAATATTTGACCGGAGACGGAGTGCACGCCTTGGCCGAGAGGTCACTCCCTGAAGCGGCGAGAAAGGAGGCCACGATAGCTGCGTGCATTCAGGAATTTCGGTCGGAGTATGCCGATCGCCGAGGAAAAAAGACTCGGCCCTATCCCGGGATCCCCGAAATCCTCTCCCACCTCGCCCGGCGCAAGATCCGGATGAACATCCTGTCTAACAAGCTCGATGAGTTTACCAGGCAGGCGGCGAGGGATTTCCTTTCTGGAGTCGACTTCGCCTTCGTCATCGGGGCGAAACCCGGCCTTACGCCGAAGCCGGACCCCTCCGGGGCCCTGCTCATCGCCCACCATCTCGAGATCGAACCGGGTCGGTTCCTCTATCTCGGGGACACCGGCGTGGATATGATGACGGCCGTGGGCGCCGGGATGTTCCCGGTGGGAGCGCTGTGGGGGTTCCGGGATGAGAGAGAGCTTCGGGAAAACGGGGCGAAAGCGACCCTCCGTTCTCCCGTGGAGCTCCTCAGCTTTTTCGACTGAGTCGTCCGGCCGACACGACGATGGGCCGCGACCGGGACTCAACCATCATGCCGTCGGATAAGCTCCTCGACCTTCTCCACCAGCTCGCGGTTGCCGACGAAGATGGGAGTGCGCTGGTGGAGCGATTTCGGCTGAATGTCCATAATTCTCTGCCGGCCGTCTGAAGCGGAACCTCCCGCCTGCTCGGCGATGAAGGACAGCGGAGCGCACTCATAGAGCAGACGCAGCTTTCCATGCGGTTTCTTCGGATCTTGGGTGTCGGCGGGGTAGTAGAAAACACCGCCGGCCAACAGGTTGCGGTGGAAATCGGAGACGAATGTACCGATATAGCGCAAGGAAAGCCCCTTGATCCCGCCTTCCCGTCCCTGCAGGTATTCGGTGTAGCACTGGACGCCCTTGCTCCAGTACATCTGATAACCCAGGTTGACGCTGAAGTATTTCGGCGGCGCGGGGATCTTGATGCGCGGATGGGAGAGGAGGAATTCGCCGACCGACGGGTCGAGGGTGAACCCGTGGACGCCGTGGCCCGTGGTATAGACGAACATCGTGCTCGAACCATAGGCGATGTAGCCGGCGGCGACCAGGTTCCGGCCGGGCTGGAGAAAATCCTCGAGCGTTCCGGGGCCGTCTTCGCTGATCCGTTTATAGATGCCGAAGATCGTGCCGATGGGGACATTGAAGTCCACATTCGAAGATCCGTCCAGGGGATCGTAGAGCAGGACATACTTTCCCTTAGGGTATTTATCGGAGATGGGCAGGAAATTCTCGTTCTCCTCCGAGGCCATGGCCGCCAACCGACCGGTGTGGTCATTGAGGCGGTAGATGGTCAGGTCGGCGAAGCGGTCGAGCTTCATGACCTCCTCGCCCTGGATATTGATGTCCTCGGTGCGTCCCAGGATCTCGGCCAGGCCGGCGCGGGTCGTTTTGCTGGCGATGACCTTTCCGGCCAGGGCGATATCGTAGAGCAGGTTGGTCAGGGCGCCGGTGGCCTCGGGATGGATGCGTTGCTCATCCAGGATATGGCGCTCGATGGTGATGATGGCCGTTGGATCATTGAAAGACTTCGACATCGGACCTCCTTAAGCTCGTTGGATTCATTAGGGAATATAAACAAGGGGAGAGGCGAAGTCAACCCTGCCGTTCTCTCATCGCCTAACCTGCGATCATGGAAACGGCCTGTTGTACCCCGGAGGTTATGTGTATAATAGGAGAACTCCAAGGAGGGAATGCGATGGATATACAGACCGTCAAGATCGAGAAGCCCGATGACATGAATTTCATCCTCGGGCAGGCCCATTTCATCAAGACCGTCGAGGATATCCATGAGGCCATCGTTAACACGGCGCCCCAGATGAAGTTCGCTATCGCCTTCTGCGAGTCGTCCGGGCCGGCGCTCGTCCGCTTCTCGGGAAACAACGACTCGCTCATCGAGCTGGCCAAGAAGAACGCCCTGAACATCGCGGCCGGGCACAGCTTCATCATCTTTATGGAGAACGGGTTTCCGGTCAATATCCTCAACACCATCAAGAACGTCCCCGAGGTTTGCCGGGTCTTTTGCGCAACGGCCAATCCGGTCGAGGTCGTTATCGCCGAGACGGAGATGGGACGCGGCATCCTGGGCGTCATCGATGGCCTCAAGACGAAGGGGGTCGAAGGCGAAGCCGACATCCAATGGCGGAAGGATTTTCTCCGCAAGATCGGCTATAAGTTCTAAAGGAAAGGCTCGGGCTTGGGTTCGTCAGCCCGTTCGGTTCCCACATCGGCTTTTTGGAGGGAGAAAGCTCCTCTTTCTTCTTTTTTCCCAGGGTTTGGGGCAGTGGCAGGAGAAACC
>JBAQGA010000150.1:0-3478 GCA_049287565.1 Candidatus Aminicenantales bacterium | reverse complement strand
ACCATTCCGCTCGGTCGGGGACTGGCACCATGCCACCCGCTTTTCTTTGATCAATAAGTAGGAGGGAAAGGTGAAAAGACGAGAATTTATCAAGACGACGGCGGCGGCCTCGCTGGCAGCGGCGATGCCCCGCATCTCCGGGGCCTATGCCTCAGGTTCGGACACGATCCGGGTCGGGGTCGTCGGCTGCGGCGGCCGCGGCACCGAAGCGGCCATCGACTCTCTGAATTCCTCGCCCGGCGTCGAGGTCGTGGCCATGTTCGACCTTTTCATGGACCGCATCGAAAGCTCGCTGGCGAAGATCAAGGAGACACATCCAGACAAGGTCAAGGTCACGCCGGAACGGATCTTCACCGGGTTTGACGGCTATAAGAAACTGTCCGCCCTGCCGGAGGTGAACCTGGTCATCATGGCTTCTCCTCCAGGATTCCGGCCGATGCAACTCCGGGCAGCCGTTGAGGGAGCCAAAAACGTCTTCATGGAGAAGCCGGTCGCCGTCGATCCCCTCGGCATCCGCTCCGTTCTCGCGTCGGCCGACCTGGCGGCGAAGAAGGGGCTGGCCATCGTCGCGGGCACGCAGCGCCGCCACCAGGCGCGCTACCTCGAGATCATGAAGCGTATCCATGAGGGCGCTATCGGAGAACTGGTCGCCGGGCAGTGCTACTGGAACCAGGGCGACCTCTGGGTGAAGCCCCGCGAGCCGGGCATGTCGGAGATGGAATGGCAGTGCCGAAACTGGCTCTATTTCACCTGGCTATCGGGCGACCACATCGTCGAACAGCACGTCCACAACATCGACGTTATGAACTGGGCATTCCGGGCGCTCCCGGTGAAAGTGATGGGGATGGGGGGTCGACAGGCCCGGACAGGACCCGAGTTCGGTAACATCTACGACCATTTCGCCGTTGAGTACGAGTACCCCAACGGCGTCCGCGTTTTGAGCATGTGCCGCCAAACCAAGGGCGCGGCCGACCGGGTCGAGGAACGGCTGGTCGGGACCAAAGGGGTCGCCTTCGGCTATGGGGAGATCAAGGGCATAAGTTCTTGGAAGTTCGAGGGCGAGGAGCTGAATCCCTACGTCCAGGAGCACGCCGACCTCATCGCCGGCATCCGCGGCGGGAAACCGCTCAACGAGGGCCGGCGCGTGGCCGAGAGCACGATGTGCGCGATCATCGGCCGGATGAGCGCCTACACCGGACGGGCGATCAACTGGGACTGGGCGATGGACAGCTCTCAGCTTGACCTGACGCCGAAGAACTTCGCCTTCGGCCCCAGCCCGGTCGACCCCGTCGCCGTCCCGGGCTTTACCCAGCTCGTCTAGCGGCGTTCCCTGTGCTTGCGGCCGGAATGATTCAGAACACCAGCTCCCATTTCTTCTTGATGGCGGTCAGGTCTTTCTCCTTGGCGACATAGCTTTCGACATAGCCGCAAGCTCCGCAGACATAGTTATCCAGGGCGGCGGCTTTAAACCCGCTGACGGGGATCGTGTTGCTGTTGTTCCATCCCGACTTCATGCCGACTTTCGTTCCGCCGTAGACTTCCTTTGACTGACACTTTGGACAGACGCCTTTTCTCATGTTCCCTCCTTGGGCCGGCCGGAAGCCGACGTTGGACCCGCGGCCGCAAGTTTCTTATTCCTCTCCCGCCGGACCGCCTCGTGCAGGATGAATTCGATCTGCCCGTTGACGCTCCGGAATTCATCGGCGGCCCAGCGTTCGAGTTCCTTCCAGATCTCGAGGTTGAGACGGAGGAGGAAAGATTTTTTCTCGGCCATGGGTCGGTTCACTCAGGTCATTTATATAGGGTTCCGGTATTGATCACGGGTGTGGCTTCGGCCTCGCCGCAGAGCACGACCAGAAGGTTGCTGACCATGGCCGCCTTGCGTTCCTCATCGAGTTCGACGACTTTTTTCGACTGCAGGTCCTCGAGGGCCATTTCTACCATCGAGCAGGCGCCGTGGACGATTTTCCGCCGGGCGGCGATGATCGCCTCGGCCTGCTGGCGACGGAGCATCGCCCCCGCGATCTCGGGCGAGTAGGCCAGATGGGTGAGACGCGTCTCTTCCACCGCAACGCCGGCCTTGGCCAGACGTTCCTGGAGTTCTTTTTTAAGGACAGAGGAAACTTCATCGATGCCGCTGCGAAGAGTCACTTCCTCCTCCTCCTCGCCGTGGTCGTAGGGATAGCAGTTCGCCAAGTGGCGCAGCCCGGCGTCGCTCTGGATCTTGACATAGTGTTCATAGCGGTCGACATCGAACAGGGCATAAGCGGTGTTTTCGACCCGCCAGACGACCACGGCCGCGATTTCAATCGGGTTGCCCCGTTTGTCATTGACCTTCAGTTTTTCCACTTCGAAGTTGCGGATGCGGAGGGAGAGAGTATACCTGCTCCGCGGCAGGGTCAGTTTGAAGGGATTGGTCCAATGGAATCCGTCCTGTTTGATCGTCCCTTTGTATTTTCCAAAAAGGATGAGCACCTTGGCCTCGTTCGGTTGCAGCGTGAAATACCCTAAAGGAAGGATGAGGACCGTCGCGATGAAGAGAAAAGCCAGGGCGACGATTCGGAACGCCGGCCACGCGTTTCCGGATATCGACGCTACGAATAGCCAGATCATTAGGGCAATGAGCAGCATATGGACAGTCAGAACCGTCCAACCGCCGAAAGCCTTGCCAGGTTTTTCAGTCGTCATACTAACCTCCTATTTGATATCATATTGATATCATATTTATATCGTCCGACAAGTGGTTTGTCAAGCTTTTTTTCGCAGATTTCGGGACATTTGGTGATTTCGTCTTGGCCTGGTCGGACCTTCGCAGCGGCTTTGTTTGGCCGAGTAGTGAGAAGGCTAAGAAAAAAATTCGCCGGGCTTTCCGTGATCATCGGAGGTTTCTGATAAGTCTTGCGAGGAAACGGCGGTTTGGCGCAGACGAGTTCCAAACGTTCAGGAGCAGCCTCAAGAGCTCCCGCTCAGATGCCGGCGACGACGACGTCGGTAAAGACAAGGCTCGGGAAACGCTGCGAAGAATAGGGATACGGATCATTGGCCGCTTCCGTTAGTCTCTGCCAAATCTTCAGGTGGTTGTCGGCGATGTTCATCTCCGAGACGGGATGAACGAGTTCGCCCTTCTCAAAGAGCTGTCCCGTGATCCCGATCGACGTATCGCCCGTCGTGGAGTTGGAATTCCCGCCGATGAACCCGGTGATGAAGATGCCCCGTCCGAGGTCCTTCATGATCTCCTTGACCGAGCGCGTTCCGGGGGGGATGATCAGGTTGGAGGGGCTTCCCGTCGTCGGCTCCCAGCCCAGCTTCCGGCCGTAGTACCAGTCGACATAGAATTCCTTCAGGACGCCGGCGTCGATCATGATCCTTTTCTTGAGGGTCATCCCCTCGCCGTCGAACGTCCCACTGCCCAGGGCAGCGGGGATGAACGGGTCGTCAATGAGGGTCAGCACCCGGCTGGCGACTTTCTGGCCCTTCT
>JBAQGA010000149.1:0-2313 GCA_049287565.1 Candidatus Aminicenantales bacterium | reverse complement strand
AAAAATCAGGCGGCCAAAGTGGCCCCAAGGCTCTAAGCCTCAATGAAAGCATCGAAAAGCTCCTCTTCTGCACTCTATAGTCCAAATCTATCACCTGTTGCGACACAGTCTCTCGTGGGGGAGGATGGAGGAGAGGGGGTTTTCTAGGCAATCAAGCTTTTCGTCCTCTCCCTGGGCCCGCTCTCATCAAGCAAGAGGAAAGCCGGCCGCGAGGGCGAATTGACATGACGGAGGCGCCCCGATATATTCTGAGCGAAGGAGCTTGCCCGATGAAAAATTTGCTCTTTCCGGTTCTCCTCCTTGCCCTGACAAGCTTGGTCACGGGGTCCTTATCCGAGCGGCCGCGTCTGCGGGAGTTCGGGATCAAGACCGGAGCGCTTCCCCCCGGCCCGCTCAACGCCATCACCGATGTCGCCGGCGTCAAGGTCGGCCAGGTAACGCTGATCGAGGGACCCAACATCCGGACAGGGGTGACGGCCGTCCTGCCCCACGGAGGAAACATCTTCCAGGAGAAGGTCCCCGCCGCCGTTTATGTCGCCAACGGTTTCGGCAAGCTCACGGGCACGACCCAGGTCGAGGAGCTGGGCACCCTGGAAACCCCCGTCGTCCTGACGAACACCCTCAGTGTGCCTACGGCTGCGGATGCCCTGATCGACTATATTCTCGCCCTCCCCGGCAATGAAGAGGTCAGGTCCGTCAATCCCGTCGTCGGCGAGACCAACGACGGCTGGCTCAACGACATCCGCGGACGCCATGTCAAAAAAGAACACGTCCTCGAAGCGATCCGGAGGGCAGCCGGGGGTCCCGTGGAAGAAGGGAATGTCGGCGCCGGGACCGGCACGATGTGCTATGGCTTCAAGGGCGGGATCGGGACATCGTCGCGCCGGCTTCCCGAAACGCGCGGCGGCTACACCGTCGGGGTGCTCGTCCAGAGCAACTTCGGCGGGATATTCCAGATCAAAGGTGTGATCGTCCGCGACCTCGTCAATGCATCTGCGCCCGGCCGGAAACCAGAGCGGGATGAGGAAGGCTCCTGCATGATCATCGTGGCCACCGATGCCCCCCTCGACGCCCACAACCTCAAGCGGCTGGCCAAGCGCGCCCTGCTCGGGATTGCCCGTACCGGAGGATATTATTCCAGCGGCAGCGGCGATTATGCGATCGCCTTCTCGACGGCCCCCGCGGTCCGGGTTCCTTACCAGCCCTCCGGCCCCACCCAGACGGCAACTCTGCTCAGGAACGAACAGATGTCCCCCCTCTTCCTGGCCGCCGCCGAGGCCGCCGAGGAGGCCATCCTGAATTCCCTGTTCAAGGCGGAAAGGATGGAGGGAAGAGATGGGCACGTCGCCGAGGCGCTGCCGCTCGACAAGCTCAAAGGCCTCGTTTCAGAGACAAAAGAATGAGAAAAACGATCGGGATACTAGGCGGGATGGGGCCGGAAGCGACCGTCTATTTATTCAACCTCATCATCAAGGACACCGCCGCCGCCCGGGACCAGGACCACATCCCGATCATTATCTATAATTTACCTCAGGTGCCGGAACGCACATCGGCTCTTCTTGGGAAGGGACCGAGCCCGGTTCCGCTGCTCCGGGAGGGAGTCCGCCGGCTGGCCCGAGCGGGCGCGGATTTCATCGTCATCCCCTGTATTACAGCCCATGCATTTCTGCCCGATTTCAAGACGGCGGGCCGAGTTCCAATCCTCAGTCTGCTGGATGAAGCCCTGAGCTTCTCCCAAAAAAAGATTCCAAAACTGAAGAAGGCCGGTCTCTTAGCCTCAACGGGAACGCTCGGCTCCGGTCTCTTTCATAAGGCCTTTACCGCAGCCGGTGTCGAGATCATCACCCCGACGGACCAGGAACAGGATAAGGTCATGGAGGCTGTCTTCGGGAAGCGCGGAATCAAGGCCGGGTTCACCAAGGGACGCTCAAGAACTCTCATTCTCAATATCGCCCGGCGGCTCGTCAGGAGAGGAGCACAGGCGATCATCGCCGGCTGCACCGAGATACCGCTGGTGCTCAGGGACGAAGATATCCGTGTGCCGCTCATCGAGCCGATGCGCATCGCGGCCAGGGCCGCCATCCTCAAAGCCGGCTATAAGCTTAGAGAATAGAAAACCGGGCGCCCCATCTTTCATTTAGCCTGATCTATTCACAAATAATACGAAAAAATAGACCCCTCCCCGGCCCTCTCCCGTCCGAGACTGTGTCGCAATTAGAAAGGGATTGCAGATCAACAATAAAAATATTCATGGGAAATCCATATTGATATAATACGATAGAAGCCGATGAAACAGGAGTAAGGATGGCCTAT